>JAOZMY010000170.1 GCA_029934085.1 bacterium
ACGCTCGTTCCGGAGTGGAAAAAACACTTGAAACTCCGCGCGTCATAAGACATAAGGCACCCTTGAAAAATAGGGTACTATTCTTTTCACCTAGATTCGTATAATAAGTGCATAACCTCGGTACTGTCAAGTATTTTGTGTAAATTCTTTTTCCTCCAGTTTCTGGAAGAAAGGGAGATTGTTGCGCACCTTTCCGATAGGATTTGATCTCCAATGCAACTCCATCTTCAGGCTGATGAAGGCCAGTAACATATAACAGGCCTGCTCACCTGCCAGGATCTCCATCGATCTCGTCCGCCTCTTATACTCCTTGTTCAATCGCTCAATGATGTTGGTCGTCCTCAACGAGATCCATTCTTCTTCAGGAAACCCAAGATAGGTTAAACAGGATTCGATGGAATTCCCCAGACACTTCACCGCCGAGGGAAGATCCTTGCCCCACTTCTCCTTGAATCCCTGAAAGAAGGCCAAAGCCTTTTTCTTCGAGGAGGCATAAAAAATACTTCTCAGATCATCTGCTACCTCTTTTTTAATCTTCTTGGGTACCTTTGCCAGGACGTTTCTGGCTACGTGCACCTGACATCGCTGGACCCTGGCGTTCGGGAACTCTTCCCGAAAGACCTTTTCCAATCCCGGTAAGCCATCCATGACCCCAAGCACCACGTTGCTTCCATCTAACCCCCGTTGCTTTAAATCCCTGAAGAACTCCCGCCAGGTTGGGGCCGATTCCTTGTCTCCACTCTGGAACCCTAACACCTTCTTCTGGCCCTTTTGATCAACCCCTATGCACACAAGCACCGGTACCCTCTCGATGCTCCCTGTGATCCGCATGGGAAAACTCACCCCGTCGATGAAGAGATACTTGATCGCTTCTTCTCCTAAATCCCGCGTCCGCCACTGCTCCACTGCCTCGATCAACTGCCGATTGGCCCGACTGACTTCCGAGGGAGAAACCTTGATCCCTATGAGTTTCTTCGACAACATGGATAAGGATCGGGTACTGATCCCCGTTAAAAACAGGAAACTCAGTTCTTCTCTGATTGCTTCTTCATACCTTTTACTCTTAGGGATGACCCGGCTGTGGAATCCCCCTTCCCGATCCCGGGGAACTTTGACCTCGACTTCCCCAATCCCTTTGAGCCCAAATCGGCGAAGATAGGTCCCGTTGCGATGATTCACCTTCGCTTCTTTTCCCCGTTCATAAGGTTTCCTTCCCAGATAGTGGGTGAGTTCCGCTTCCATCAGGCTGCTGAGATAGGTCCCTGCCTTTTGACGCAGGTCCTCCCGGATCATGGCAAAGATCCCTTCTGGCCCCTTGGTAACTTCGTTGATCATCTCTACAATCTCTGGTACACTTATCTCCAGTTTCATGGCGCTTCTCCTTTCTTTGGATTTTGGGTTTTCCTGCTTTAAATCCTAAAAGGAAAAGCGCCCCTTTTCTACCCCCTCACCCTTTTTACACAAAATATTATACACTACCGTTCTTTTCATCTCTATGCTGCCTTTTGCTGTTTGGTTTCTCCCCAGTAGATCTC
>JAOZMY010000114.1:0-4593 GCA_029934085.1 bacterium
CGGATGAAACCTTGAGAAAGAAACTCGCTTACCTTCAACAGGCCCGCGCGGAACGAAACCCCAAGATCGCCAGGAAGCTTCAGGAGCTGGGGATCGACATCACCTACGAGGAGGTACGGGCCATTGCCGGCTCCGAGCAGGTGGGACGGCCCCATTTCGCCCGTATCCTCATGAATAAAGGAATCGTCAAAGACTTCAATGAGGCTTTCGAGCGATTCCTGGGCAAGGACAAGGCTGCGTATGTGGACAAGTTCCGATATAGTCCCGAAGAGGCCTTCGAGATGATCCAGGCCGCGGGAGGCGTGGTGGTCCTTGCCCATCCCTATACCCTCAATCTCTCTGACGATGAGCTCACGGATCTGTTGGAAAAGTGGGTCGCACTGGGGCTCCAAGGAATGGAAGTCTTCTATCCCGACCACACGGAAGAGATGATCGACCGTTACAGCCGGATCGCCGACACCTTCGGTCTCATCAAGACCGGCGGCTCCGACTTCCACGGGAACAACAAGGAAGGCAGCGTCCTGGGAGATTGCGGTCCCCGGGGTTGTCCCACCATGGCCGTGGTGGAACAACTCAGGCAAATCATAACATAGTTTCAGTTCAAGGCGTTATCCCGATAATATTTCGTCCCCTTAACTGTCAGTTCCAACGCTAGTCCGGTATCCGTCAGCTGATACAACCAAACACCTGGACGTATCGTGAGGGCCCCTTGGAGGCCGGCACCCTCCTTCCCGCTTTTTGCCGATGCCGAGTACTGAGCTCCCAATTCAACTCCTGTGTCCACGAATTCCTTGAAGTCAGCCTCGTTCTTGAATATCCATACGAGGGAGAATTTCTTGATACCAAGGCCCAGTCCCCCTTGAATCTCCACCATTTTCATGAAGATGTCTTCACCGGTTCGATTATTGTGCGCGAGGCCCTCGCCCCTCCCACCTCCGAGGATAAGAATTTTCATCCCAAAATTAGAAAAGACGGCATACCCCGCAGCGTCTTGGATTACTTTCTGCGCCTGGGGTTGAACCTTGTATAGACGAGCAAGTACCTTCTTTGCCATCTCCTTCACTTCGTTTCGCGCCTTCTCTTTCTTGGACACGGCCCCGGCCTGCAAAGCAAAGGCAAAAACCAAGAAAAGGGCAAAAAGGATCAACTTTCCCCTATTACGTTTCCTTCTCATACTTCATCCCCCCACACTTCAGCCCAAAGAAAAGCGCCAGGGCTTCCTAAGGCCTTGGCGCTTGCTTCTCTCGGTTCTTTCATACCCATCACAAGATTTGGTCTATGCCTCGCAGGGTCTTTGCATTTTATTTCTTTTCCAATTTCCGAATACTCAGAATCATCGGATCAGTAACCAATGCCTGAACGTCATCTCCCTTCTTCACCTTTTCAAAATATTTCGCCCTCTTGCAAACATTCAACGTAAACGTACCTCCCGAGGTTTTAAGGGTCACTATCCTCTTATCACGATCGATGGTGAGAACCTTTACTTTATAGGTTAGCACCTTGACGTTTTTAAAGCCTGGCTTGTCCCCCTGAGGGGCAAGATCCACGGGAGATAAAGCCTCTTTTGGCGGTTTCATTCCATTAGGGATCAAATCGATCACCACAGAGCGATAAAGCTCCAGTGCCAACACGTCACCTGCCTTTAAGGCCTTGAGATCCTTCACCTTTCCTCGTAAATTCAAGGTGGTAGTATTTCCCCTGTCGTCTTTCAGGGTAACCGTTCCTTTTGCAGTATCCACGTTCTGGACGGTAACCCTCACCATCCGGAGGCCTGCTTTGACCACGGGGCGCGCTGCGAACGACGTCATTGCCAACACCATCGTAAAACTCAAAAAGAGCAAGGCTATAAACCCGACCTTTCCCTTTCCAGACTTTCTCATTTTATCTCCTTTCTCTTACAGCTAAATTTTAATGAATTATATCACAGCATTATCACCGGCACAACCCACCGATCCACACATGGGTCTCTCTAAACTGGCCGTTTGAAATTCGTCCAGTATTATGGTAAAACCCCTGCCTGCCCAAACAGCAATAAGAACTTACATTATCAGGAGAAGGCTTGGAAATACGCCAAAAGAAAACAAATATAAAATCAAAAGCAATTATTACCGTTACCTTTTTCCTATTTCTTATCTTTGTAACCTCTGCCCAAGGGGCCAGTATCATCCGTGAAAAGGATGAGATAGGGAAAAAGCTCTACCCCCAGCACCTTGTTTTGCCTTTCGCCTTCTACAACGAGACCTTCCATTTTGCATACGGGATCTCATGGGGGGCCAACGGCCTCATACAGGATCAGATGCGGACTTTCACGGAAATCATGGGGAGTTCCAATTCTTCCTTCAACCTTTCCATCATTGTAATGGATTACAAACTCCCATTCTCTAACAGACTTTTCTTCAGCCCCGTTGTTTCCATCGGTAAATATGGGAAGATAAGGGCCTATACCGACGGAAATCCCGGCTACCTGCACGAAAGGGCCGGGACAAACGACTCCGATGAAGACAATTACCTGGACAAAAAAGGCTGGGATTCCTTCCTGGACCTGAATATCCATTACATCCTGCCCTTAGGCGCTGGAAAGGACTCCGGAATACATACCTTCATCCTAAACAAAGGCTTCCTTGAAAAAGGACAAACCGGGGGAAAAGTCTGGAATCCATTAAAATCCGGAATCACAACGGTTGGGTTACGGCCTTTCTATCGCTACCAATCCATTGACAAATATGGTGGAGGAACCAAACATATCGACACCAACGGTCTCAAACTCTACCTGGAATACGACAACACCGATTTCTTTCAGAATCCCACAATGGGAAGTTATCAACGCATCGGGATAACTCGAGACTGGGGATGGTTTGGCAGTTCCGATTCCTGGACGGTGTTGGAGGCGGAACTATGTAAATACTTTTCCCTGGGAGAATCCAAGTGGTTTCGCCAACAGGTCCTCGCCCTCGATTTCTGGACGGCAGAGACTCCTACCTGGGACAGCCGGGTTGTCAATGGGGAAGAGATTATCCAGCATCGAGCACCGTATTTCATGGGGCCTACCCTGGGTGGAATCTACCGGATGCGAGCCTACCCACGTAATCGTTTCAACGACCGTGCAGCCATCTACTATTCCGCTGAACTTCGTTTCACACCAAAATGGCATCCTTTGGGAGATGTCCCTTGGATAAAAAAATGGCTGAAATGGGACTATTGGCAATTTGTTCCCTTTGTTGAAGCGGGCCGGGTCGCAGATGAATGGTCCGTCTCCGAATTACATAAAAAAATGAAAGTGGATGCGGGGGTTGGTTTGCGTGCCTACATGCGAAAGCTCCTGATTCGCCTCGACATCGCCTTTTCCGACGAAGGCGGCGGCGGCACCCTATGGGTCGGCCACCCGTTCCAGTTTAAGAAATAATTATCCACTGGATAGAACCACATACTTAGGGAAGATTCCCAACTTTATCCCTTTTGACAATGTTAAAAAGATATGATAAAAATTTCAATTATGAAAGAAATTTTCGAGATTTCCAAAGATAGTTTTTTGCAGGTTTCCCTCGGTGAAAATTTGATCCTTTCCGACAAAGCGGAAAAGATCCTAATCCTTTCGCCCGAAGCAAAAACCGTAATGGAAGGATACCTCGAAGGAAAATCTCCGAACGAAATAGTAAAAGTTATTGAGAGAAAGACAGGTTTTTCCGAAGAACAATCCTCTCAGTTTGTCACAACATTTCTCTCTTCTCTCGAAGCCCAGCTTCAATCTCACCCTTCCGATCCGGAGAGCCCAGAGTCACATCCCTTACCAGATATTTCCCCCTTTACCACAAAAGGATATGAAATCTACGGGAAACGGTGCCTCATTCATTACGGGAACATCGATACTCACAATATTTTACACCCCCTGATCGCCCATACTGAAACAACCTACCCCCCTGAAACAGCGGACCTTACCTTCCACTTGATCGCAATGGACGATACCTACACCTTCTATCGGAACGGGGAGGAACTCGTCAGAGAAAAATCCCTCGTTTACGTCAAAAACGTAGCCCTGTTTGAAATCTTCGCCGCCCTCTTTCCAAAGAAATCATGGCTGACCGTCTTTCATGGGGCTGTCGTAAAAAAGGGAGACCAAGCCGTGATCCTATCCGGCTTCAGTGGAAAAGGGAAAAGCACCCTGACAACCTATTTGGTCCAAAAAGGCTTTTCTCTCATAAGCGACGATCTTGCCGTTCTTGAATCGGAAAGCGCCGGGGTAATGGCAACTCCTTACGCTATCTCCTTAAAAGAAGATACGTGGGATCTCTTGTCGAGACATCTTCCTAAAGTTGCTTCGCTCAAACCCTGGGAAATTTACGGAGAATCCCTAAAGTTCTATATGCCGTCCGGTGCGAGCACCGAAAACAATCCGTCAAGCCCCATCAAAAAAGCCCTCCTCGTCTTTATCAATTATGAAAATGGGGCCGAGACCCAGGTAGAACCCATGACTCCCGTAGATGCGCTGGGGAAAATCATCGGGATCGGCGCATGGATCTCCCACAAAGAGGACCACCTTAAAAAACTCATGGCATGGCTGGAATCCACACCAGCCTACGAACTCACCTATCCCGA
>JAOZMY010000114.1:4693-5950 GCA_029934085.1 bacterium
GTGTATCTGCCTGGTTCAGGAAAGGGATAACCTCTGCCCCATCAGGACTTCCTTTCGCGAGTCCCCGAGGATTAGTTAACAAGCGAGCCATAGCCGTTTCATCGATCGTATCCCCCAATGAAAGTCCGGTTATTTCTGCAATCAAATGAGGTCGGAAGGCATGGGCCTTATCCAATGGGGAACCAAGGGCAGATAAGCCTAAGATAGGAATCACATGAGTAGAGGATGAAGGAATAACCGGTTCGTGTTCGGCTGGTGCTTTAATAGGAAGCCGCAGGGCCCCATCCGCCTCGTTGAGGATGATTCCCTTCTCAACAGCGGCGAAGAGATCATCGACCCATTCAGGTGACAATCCCTCCCATTTGTGATCTCCAAACGGCCCCGCCACCACCAGGCCGAGAGTTCCGGGCTTCCATCTGTCCAGAATAAGCTTCTTTCGCTCTTCCGGATCCGACGAGGCCACGAACCAATCTGTCTCCACGGGAAAGGGGTTTTGAACCTTCGTGGTGGTAGTCAACAAAACCGGCATCCCAAGGGATTTGAAGGCTTGACCGAAAACTCCAAGGAACGTCGTCTTTCCGCCACCCCCTGTCAATGCCAAATTGGCCTTTTCGGGCAGATTCAACAGGTGAATAACGTCGTAAACGCTCAGGGACATGACAAAAAATTATCGATTGAACCTATGAAGGATGGCTTCCAGGACACTCCCCGCCACGGCGCGGGCCTTGTCGGAGATAGTAAAGCAGTTGATACGCTCTCCCCGCGGATCCACGTCGCCCGATTTCATCCCTTTAGTAACGGTCACCCCATCCCGGAGAATTCCCCGTAGGACCCCGTCGATCTTGGAGGTCATGGGGACATCGTCCACCCAGGCAACTGTTTCCCCAGACGAAATTCTGTCTCCGATAGTCTTGACCCCTCTAAAAACACCGTCCCCGGGGGCTCGGAGGACCCGCTCCACCGTATAGCCCAAGGTATTCCCGGGAACGCCCGTGTCGGGCTCCGCCGCCCCCTCATAGATCACCCGTCCGAGATGATGCCCACGGTTCGTCTCAATGACACAGTCCACATCCTCCCCCGCAGTGAATCCTGGGCCCAAGCCGATAACAAAAGGAGCAAACCCCTTAAAGGTGCCAATGTTTCGCTTTGCCAAGGTGGCGTCAACAACCACATCAAAGGGAATCTCATGCCTTATCTCGAGATCAGGATCTACCATGACGGCGATTCGCTCCCGGCGCCATACTTCTTCAACCCTTT
>JAOZMY010000037.1:0-17893 GCA_029934085.1 bacterium
GGGTCAACCGGTACTTTTTCGAGTAAGCGTCCTTCAAGACCCGTTGCCGAAGCTGGGGCTTGTCATATGATCCAGCAACTCCCGGGGAGTCGCCGCTACCGCGTCCGCCCTTTGCAGTTCATCCAACGAGCCGAATCCCCACGCCGCTCCAATGGTGCGCATCCCCACCTGTTTTCCCGCAGAGATATCCGTCACCCGGTCCCCGATCATCCAAGCCTGCCCCTTTCCCGGTCTCTCCTTCTCAAGAATCTTACGCAAAGCACCGGCCTTTGGGATATGAAAATCACAGCCGTAGATGCCCTCAAAGAAATCTGCGATTCCGAAGTGTCGGGCCACCCGGTTGGCCATTTCTTCTATCTTAATGGTAACGACATAGAGACGGTATTCCCTCTCCTTCAAGGTGTTCAAGACCTCCGGAATCCCTTCATAAAGCCGGTTCTCCAGGTAGCCTGCGGCACGGTAACGACTGCGGAACAAGGCGATTCCCTCGGCTATCCGCCTTTCATCCTCCGTCTCCAGCAGTTCCGAGAAGGCCTCCCTCAAGGGCGGGCCGATATACTTCGTCAAGGCCGACTTAGGCGCCGGGGGGCGGCCCAGCCGTTCCAGGGCGTAGTTGAACGACTTGACCACCCCCTCGCTGGGATCGCTCAACGTTCCATCCAGATCAAAGACGATGACAGACCGCTCAGGCATCTTGGTGTGCGAGGCTGAAGTATATCTTCCAATACCGGATGCTCGAAAGCATCAGCGCCAGGCCGATCCCCGTGTAAAGGATAGAAAGATAAGGTTTCGGGAAGGAAGAGTGTCGAATCGTGATTCCTATGGCTATCATAACCGCCACGAGAAGATAGCTCTTCCACGACATGAAGGCGAAGGCGCACCGCTTGCCTTCCATGGGGAGGATCCTCCTCACATTTTTGTCCACGATCCGCAGGAAACCAAAACGACTGATGATCAGGGCGGCGGCCACGCCGACTGCACCCAAAAGCACCGCCCATTTCACTGGGAGGGGACGCAGCCAGGTATACGAAAACGTGAGGAGGAGAATTCCGACCCCCAGCCACATCCCCCCGGCCATGGCCAGGAGAATGTGCCTCTCGACACCGGGCTTGTATCTATGTAGAACGGACACTGGTTTCCCTTCTATTTCTTCCGCTCGCTCAGCTTCTTGTAGCTGATGGGGCCCTCAGGCCACCGGGATTTCTTGTACCACGACTTCGGATAGCCCACCTCGTCTGTCAGATACGAGTCTGCCGGGTCGTTTACGTATCCGTCGTCGTATTTCGCTACCAGCCACCACGCCATCTTCCACCAGTCCCTCACCACCTGAACCGCCTGGTTCAAGCAGTAATTGGTAAGGTAGTCCCGCGCCTTCCGGGGATCCTCCTTGTAAAGGGCCAGGGCTTCCTTGTCCGTGTTCTTGATGCCGTTGATCTCCGCCCATTCGATCTCGTCCTGCTTGTGCTTGATATCCTTGATAATGTAATTGTACTTGATCGCCGCCCAGTTGGCCACGAAGTTAAAGGCCCACCAGGCGCTATCCTGACTGAAGCGCGTGATGTCGCAAGTGTAATATGGGGCCGCGATGCGGGAAACCCCCGCGTAGAAGGGCACGTAGCAGGTGCTCATGGGCTCGTCCGGTCCGAACCAGACGATCCCGCCGATGGGATCAGGCAGCCAGCTCCGCCCCTGGCAGACGTAGCTGAACCCTGCGCGGAAGATGGAAATGGGCCGTTCCCAAGCTCCTTTCAGCTTCCGGTGGGGATCTCCGGTGTCCCCTGTGGGGTCCATGGGGCCGGGATAGCGGTAAGGACACCCGAAGGGGCCAGCAGTGACGCCCTTGGATAGATCAAATTCCGTCCCCTGGTAGTAGTCCCGATAGAGGCTCATCACGTCCCGAACACCGAGCTTTTTGTCCGGTTTGATGGAGAACGGATATTTTTTCGTGTAGCCGTCCTCAACCCAGGGGGACAGGTGCTTGGAGGGCGCCATCCGGGACTGCAGACGCCAGACCCTCCGCAACGAATAGTAGGGATGATTATACTCCCCGAGACTGACGGTTTTCAGCCAGTCGAGTTTTCCGTCCTCCGGCTTCCACCAGCCGTATTTCTTCGCCACACGAAAGAGGTTCTTGGAATAGAGCATGTTCGGATCGTCGGGGTCCACCTCCCGTATGCGAAACTCGTTGGCCGCCACGAAGACCTCGCCGTCCGGGACCTTTTTCGCCACCCAGAGGCCACCTTTCCCCTCGGGGCTCGGAGCCATTTCGATGACCCATCCCTCGTTGGGATCCCCGATGGGAAGGGTTTCCCCCGTGCCGTAATACCCGTAGGTATCGATCAGGTGGCCGATTAGCTTTACGGCCTCCCGTGCCGTCTTGCAGCGTTCTGCCGCCACGCGGCTCAGCTCCGCGCTGTAAAAAATCAGCTTCCCTGGAACCGGCTGGGCCGTCACCTTCGCCCCGTCCGTGCACTCCCCGAACATGAGCTGATGTTCGTTCATGATGGCGTAACTGCCATCGAAGTAAGCGTAGGTATGGGGCACCTGGGGAATCTCGCCGATGGGAATGTTCCGCGGTCGGCCTGGCACGTTGTAGGTAGGGCCCCGGTGCGTCCCGACGTATCGGTACCGCACGTAGGAATTGTATTCCGGTTTATCCCCCAGCGACACCGCGTCGTAATAAACGGGGCGCATCTCCCCCGGCTTGTGATCCGCCGCGGGGACGAACACGATCCTCTGGTCGAAAAGCTCGCTGTCATCGGAATGGGCCACGAAGACCGACCCGTCTTTCGAAGCCCCCTTGGTCACCAGCATCGTCGTGCAGGTCATAGCAGCTGTTACACTCAACGTAAAACATAACAAGGTCAAAAAGGCTATTCTTTTCATCATGAATCCCCTTCAATATTTTTTGCCAAGGTCAGATCGGCACACGTTACACGATTCCTTCCCAATCATCAAGATCGAAAGCCTCCTCTGGAGATAGATAATTACACTATTCCATGGCCTCTCGCGCATGGAGCCATGCTTGCTTGAAGGACGCTGCAGATTCTTCCAGGACGTTTCGTGCTTCCTCCACGTTGCCGTCGACAAGAGCCGACCATGCCCGGTGGAGGTTTCTTTCTCCTTGGGCCAGGGGGACAAATATCCTCGAAAAACCCCCATATCCAAACCGTGCAATCGCCTCGCCTCTCCCTTCCACCACGTCAGCCACGAGGGCTTCGATTTCCTCAATCTCTTTTTTCACGCCTGAACGGTCCGACCAGTCACCCTCATTGATCAATCTCGTGGCCCTCTGGAAAATGGCTGCCAACTGCTCTTTTAAGTTTCTGCCCTGTCTCGTCTCTCCGTCACTTCCCGCTTTCGGCCGGGTCTCAAACCGTATAAGGAGAACTCCTATCAAGGCCACCGCTATGAAAGGGACAAATCCGGACCAAGTGATACGGGGCATCACGGCCAAGACCGCGCCTACCCCTATACCTATCAGAAACAAAACATAGGCCAGCAGTTTCAATTCAGGCTCCTCACAATGATGAGGAATGAAAAAGTCAGCTCCGTCAACGCCTCCCCCACAATTAGGCCCGCCGCGAAGGGAACACCCTTATCTTCAAACCACCCTTTCCCCTTTTTGGAAACCACCGCCATGTTGGCAAGGCACCCGAGCCCATATCCCAAAGTAATCGAGAATGGCAAATACATGGCAAGCCCCACAAGAACCCCCAGGCTTCCACCAGGGACGAGAGAAAGGACACCCCCAAGAAGCCCTCCTGCCAGATACCTGCCCACAGGCGCCTGGCCATGAATCACCGATTCCACCATGGCTTTGAGAGCCGTGGCCTGAGGGGCGGGAAGACATCCCGGGGCATTGTGAAGGCATGCCGCGCTCTGAGGGCCAAACCCCGGCGCCCCGCTCGATGTATGCCAAAGAAGCAAGACCGTCCCGATACTCACGACTGGCCCAATCCAGGCAAAGGCAATCTGTGATATCTGCTGTCGCCTTGGATGGGCCCCCACCAAAAATCCCGTCTTTAGGTCTTGCATCATGTCCGCGCATTGGGAAATGGCCACGCACACCGTCGTTCCTACAAGGATTGCCAAAACCGTATGCTTATGTGTCATTGCCAAGATGAGGGTCACGGCGATAAGGGCCAGACCGGAAATAGGGGACATATCGGTCATCCCAGTGCATTGAGCCACGATGATACCGGCCAGGGCAATCCATACCGTCCCCACCACGGCAATCGCCCCGCTCAGCAACACTCCCTGCTGAGGCGCGGTAATGTAGGTGGCAAGAAAAAGCACAGCGAGCGAAAGAACCATCGACCACAGAAGAACCCCTGAAGAAAGTTCTTCCGCACTCGCCAAAGAGCTTTTCTCTTTCATTTTAGACAACGAGCCCAAGGCAGCCTTGATGGCAGGAAGGGAAATCACAACACCCATCAGAGCCCCGCCGATCAGAACCCCGATTCCCAGGGGGCGCAGCAGGGCCGTGTAAAAAGAACCGGAGGAAAGCTGCGCCACCCATCCCATCCGATGCGCCACTGGCGAGAGAACCCACCAGCCCAGGATTCCCCCGACCGCCAACGGCAGGCCTGGCCGGCCCGCGAGGAGTCCTGCACCAAAATTCATGAGGCTCAGGGCAATCACGGTATTGGTATAACTCGGCAAATGAAACCAAACCCCTACCTTTAGCTCCCCTGGCAGGAGCCCCGCCTTTATGAGGATCACTGTTACCGAAGAGAGGAATATACCGGCAAGCATGAGTTTTGCCTTCTGGATGCCCGCGCCCGGGGCCATCAAAATCGTGGAAACCGCTGTCCCTGTTGGAAACCTCAGACGATCCAGTTCGATCATCTGCCGGCGCATGGGAATAATCACCATGATACCTAAGAAAGAACCTGCTACAGATGCGAGAATGATGGGTAAAAGCGGGAAAGGCCGTCCCATAAGCAGCAGGGCGGGAAAGGTAAAGATGATCCCAGCGCTGGAAATATTTATGGCGCTGGCAACCGTTTGATTGATGTTATTCTCAACGATCGTCCCTTTTTTGAGGATCCCTTTCAGAAAAACAAACCCGAGAATCGCGGCGATGGTAGACCCCGCCATGGTAAATCCCAACTTCAGGCCCGCGTAGGTAAAGGCCATAGTCATCACGATACCTTGAAAGACCCCAAGGACAAGCCCCGCCGGTGTTATCTCCCTGTAAAGGTTTTGCTTCATGTCTTTTGGAGAATCCCTGTTTCCCCCCTTTTTGTCAAGACGGCTCCGTGCAAACACACCACAAAAGCACCCTACCCTATACCCGGGTTCTTACTGGACATTACCATCCATATGGTATATGCTATTTTAAAAAGTAGCTTTTACTAATAATAAACCAAGCAGCCAAAGGAGGCTGAAAATCATGAAAAGGTACCACCACTTTCGATGGGGAATTATTTTTCTTATCATATCTTTAGTCTTTATAAATCCCGCTTTTTCGCAAAATCAGGATAATCCGCCAACCACACAAAATCAGGCACAAGCAGCGGAAACAGGTGCCGCTGGCGCTGCTAAAAATGCTCCCATTGATGAAGCGAGGCTTGCCCAGCTTCTGGCCCCCATTGCCCTTTATCCAGATCCTTTGCTGATGCAGATGTTCGTGGCATCAACATATCCCCTTGAGATCGTGGAGGCCGCCCGTTTCATGCGGGAGCATAAAGAACTGAAGGATGATGCCTTGGACAAGGCATTGGAGGAAAAGAAGTGGGACGTGAGTGTAAAATCGCTCTGCCATTTCCCCACCGTCCTTGAGGCCATGAATAAGAACCTGGATGCCACGAAGGAACTCGGCGACTACTTCCTCCAGAATCAAAAGGCCGTCCTGGACATGGTGCAGAAACTCCGCGCCAAGGCAAAGGAAAAGGGAAACCTGAAGAGCACGGAAGAACAGAAGGTAGTAGAGGAAGGCGACACTATTATCATTGAACCCGCCAAGCCCGACGTCATTTATGTGCCGTCTTACAGCTGCTCCTATGTCTATGGACCCTGGTTTTATCCCTCCCATCCCCCGTATGTTTGGTATCCCCCCCCGCCCGCGTTCACGTTCGTCGCCGGTGTGGTGGTTGGTGCGGCACTTTCCCACGGCTGGTATCATGCCAACTGGGCCCGGGGCCGGGTTGATGTCAATGTCAACCGTAACATCAACGTCAACCGAACCCCGCGGAACGTCAACCGCCAGGCGTGGCGTCACAACCCACAACACCGCCGGGGCGTGGCCTATAACAATCCGGAAATAAGGAAACGTTATGGTCAGGTAGATCGAGCAGCCGTCAAAAGAAACCTGGAAAGCCGGGGTTATAAACCCCGCATGGATCAGCAGACCCGCCAGGCCATCAAACAGCAACGGGCCAACCGGCCCGCGGGACAGCGCGGCGGCGGCACCTATAATGCCCCCCAAAGGCAGCAAAGGGCTCAACAGGCAAAACAACGTGCTCAGCAGAGGCAGCAGAACACCACCCGACCCACGAGAAGTAATGTCCAACGTTCACGGCCTCAACGCTCCAATTCCTTCAACGTTTCCGGTTCCCGTTCCCAAGCCTATCGCTCAAGCAGCAGAGGTCGCGCCAGCCGCAACTACAGTCGTAGTCGAAGCTACAGCCGGCCCAGGGGTGGAGGGGCTCGTCGTGGAGGCGGTGGCCGTCGCAGATAAACAGGTTTCATGGAAAAGGCGGAATCAACAAAGCATTAAATGGAGAAACCATAATGAGTAAACAGGACAAACAAAATCCAACGGTAATCTCAGGGGACAAGCTCGTTTTCTGGGGACTGATCATAGGGATTTTCATCATAAACATGGTTGCCACCCCCGTGGCTGCAAAAACGACACACCTTAAAGGTCAAGCATTCGACTCCCCCCAGGCCGCGGTTTCCACATTGATATCGGCCGTCCGGAAACTCGACGTCAAGCAAACCCTGAAGATCCTCGGACCAGACGCGAAGGACATCATCTTCTCCGGAGACAAGGTGCAGGCCCGGGCAGGCGTGAAAAAGTTCCTCGAAAAATACGATGAAAAGCACAAAGTCGAACTCGAGAAGCCGAACAAGGCCGTCCTCTACCTCGGCAAGGAAGAATGGCCCTACCCCGTCCCCATCGTCAAGGTGGGGAACAAGTGGTATTTCGATACCAAGGCGGGCCGTGAAGAGATCATTAACCGTCGCATCGGTGCCAACGAACTCATGGCCATCAAGGTCCTGGAAGCCTACGTGGAGGCCCAACTGGAATACGCGAGCAAGGACAGGGACGGAGATGGTATCCTGGAATTCGCCCAGAAGATAAAAAGCGATCCCGGCAAAAAGAACGGCCTCTACTGGCCAACGAAACCCGGTGAAGAACAAAGCCCCTTCGGCCCCCTGGTCGCCGCGGCCGCCGCGGAGGGATATCGAAAAACATCTGAAAAACCGGTCCCCTACCATGGATATTACTTCAAAATCCTTACACGGCAGGGGAAAAACGCCCCTGGCGGCGCCTACGATTACGTAGTCAACGGCAACATGGTCTTGGGATTCGGAATGATCGCATACCCGGCAAAATACGGCGTCTCAGGAATCATGACCTTTGCCGTCAATCAAAAGGGAATTATCTACGAGATAGACTTGGGTCCTAAAACAGCGGATATCGTCAATCACAAGGCCGCATTCGATCCCACAAAAAAATGGCGAAAGGTTAGTGAAAAATATTTAGAATAAAACTCCCTTAGGCCCGTCCGGCAATTCGTACTAACTTTTTTGTCCTTTTCTTGTTACTTTTCCCATGTCCTGGGAAAAAGCGGGGGTGTTCACCCTTTCAGCCAAATCAATTCCTTTAAAAACGCCTTTCTTAAGAACAAGAACGCACGAAACGCTCGAAACGGTCCATCGCTTCCGAGAGCTGCGCTTGGTTCACCGTGCAGGAGATGCGCACGCATCCCTTCCCGGACGAGCCGAAGGCCTCGCCGGGAATCACGACGACCTGTTCTCTGTCCAGCAGCTCCAGGGCAAACCGCGTGGCATCTTCCATAATCTCCTCTACATTCGGAAACAGGTAAAAGGAGCCTTGGCTGGGGTGAACTTTGATGCCGGGCATTGCTTCGAGCCGCTCATAAACCAACTGGCATCTCGCTTCGTACTCGGCAGCCATTTCGTCAAAGACCGTCTGCTTCATTCTAAGGGCGGAAAGGGCAGCTCGCTGTCCCACGCTGTTAGGACAACTGTTAAAAAAAGTCGCCACTTTCACGACCTCATCGATGAGCCATTCAGGGCCATAGCAATAGCCAATTCGCCACCCCGTCATCGAGAAGGCCTTGGAAAAGGAGTTGATGACCACCGTTCTCTCCCGCATCCCAGGCCTTGTGTAGATGGACTCGTGGGTTCCATCAAAAACCAACCGGTCGTAGACTTCATCGGATATAACAAAGAGGTCGTTTTCAACCGCAAGGCGTGCGAGTTCGTCCAATACATTTGTCGGGATAACGGAACCCGTGGGGTTATTCGGTGAATTGATGAGCAGGGCCTTCGTGTGAGAGGTGATGGCTTTTTCCACCCGAGGAGGATCAACAACAAAGCCATCTTCGAAACTCGTCGGCACAGGCACGGTCCGCCCCCCGCAAAAAGCAACCTGGGCTCTATAAGCGGGAAAGTGCGGCTCCAACAGAATGACTTCATCTCCCGGATCAAGGATCGCCTTCAACACCGCCGTCAAGGCTCCCATCCCCCCATGCGTGATCGTCAGTTGCTCAGGGTTTAGACGGAGGCCTCGAGATGCCTCAATATAATCCAACAGGGCCGCGATGAGATCTTCATACCCCCGAGAGGGCGTATAGTGAGTGAATCCCTTCAACGCGTCCTGTAAGGCAGCATTGCACACCTCTTCGGGCGTATCGAAATCCGGCTCACCAATGCCGAGGGAAATGACGTTATCGTAGGCGGACGCCCTGATGGACATCTCTCGGATGATCGACTTGCCAACTTCACGAACACTTTTTGAAATTTTTTCGCGCATTTTTTAAGCGTATCCTAATAGTTTGGGGATGAAAAGGATCAGGGCGGGGAAATAGGTTACCAGGAGAAGGACGGCTATCTCAAGAGCCAGAAACGGCAAAACGGAGCGGATGATGGTGGAAAAATCAAGGCCCGTCACGCCCGCCACTACAAAGAGGCATACCCCCAGGGGAGGGGTAAGGAGCCCAACAACGATATTCAAAACCATGACAAAACCGAAATGGAGGGGGGTTATCCCAACGGTTGTCGCCACCGAGAGGAGGGTGGGAGCCAGGATGATAATGGCCGCGCCGCCCTCAAGGAACATACCGATAAAAAGCAGGAAAATGTTCATCAGTAAAAGAATGAGATAAGGGTTATGGGTCAGTGTCAGAAGGGAATGCGCGATGCGGGTCGGAATCTGTTCAGCCGTGAGGACCCACGAAAAAATGTTTGCCATGCCGATGATGAGGAGAAGAACAGCCGTGGTCACGCCGCTCTGGATAAAAACGTCTTTGATTTCTTTCAGGGAAAGTTCCCGGTAGATGACGGTGCCAAGGAAAAAGGCGTAAAGCACGGCGACAGCGGCCGCCTCGGTGGCAGTGAAAATTCCGCCTAAGATCCCCCCCAAAATAATAACTGGAGCCAGAAGGGCGGGTCCCGCGGAAAGGGCAGCTTTGGAGATGGTTTTTACGTTGAAGGGAATGGTCTCACGGGGATAATGGTGCTTGATCGCCATGAAATAGCTGAGCACCATCATCGAAAGTCCCAGGAGAAGTCCAGGGATGATCCCCGCGGCAAACAGTCCCCCGATAGAAAGGCCCGTAGTCACACCCATGATGACCATAAAGATGGATGGCGGAATGATGGGGCCCATCGTGGAAGAAGCTGCCGTGACGGCGGCGCTGAACCCGGGGTTGAACCCCTTTCTCACCATGCCGGGCACAAGGATGGTCCCCATGGCCGCGGCATCGGCCACGGCGGATCCGCTGATCCCTCCAAAGAACATAGAGGCCACAATGTTCGTATGGGCGAGCCCTCCCGGGATTCGTCCCACAAGCACATTGGCGAAATCGATGAGACGACGGGTCGTGCCTCCCCTGTTCATTAGCTCACCGGCCAACACGAAAAAAGGCACCGCCATCAAGGGGAAGGAATCTATCCCCGTAAACATCCTCTGCGCCATGATGCTGAGCATCATACCCTTTCCCAGGAGTCCAGCAAAAGCGGTGAAACCTAGGCAGAAGGCAACCGGGAATCCAAGCGCCAACGTGATAAAAAAGACGGATCCTAAAAGAGCTGTCACGCCCCTACCCCGAATAATCTGTTTGCAAATCGGGTGACCGGGTGATGAGACGGGCTTGCCCGTGCGGAGAAACGGGCCAAAACTCATTCAACAACTCGGCCATCAAGTCGATAATCATCATCACCGAACCCACAGGGATGGCCATATACGGAATCATCATGGGAATCTCCATGGCGGCCGAAAGCTGAGAATAGTTGAACAACGCCAGATTGAAACCATAATACGTAATGATTCCCAGAAGGCCTGCCATGCTTATCCGCACGAAGATGCCGACGATGAAAGAGACCTTTTTAGGCAGGATGTCCACCAGGGCGGTGACACCGATATGCCGTCCTTTCCTCAGCGCGATGACACTTCCCAACATTCCCATCCAGATCATTAGGTATCGAGCGGCTTCTTCACTCCAGGGAACGGGTTTGTAGATAACGAAACGGAAAAAAATTTGAATAAGGATAATGATGGTCATGACAATCCCTGTGACCACCATTCCCCAGGAACAAATGCTCACCTGCCATACCGCGATGGTGTTGAAAAACCGTGAAACCTGTTTCATCATTCGGATAAAAAGTGGCCAAATTGGTCAGAGCGATGACCAATTTGGCCTTTTTATGAATTTGAGCGGGTTACTTTATCTTCTTGTAAAGATCATTCGCCATCTTAATATGCTGCTTGACAATGGCATCGGCCTTGGGCCCAACCTTCGCCTCGGCCTTTTTGGCGGCGGCAAGCGCCTCATCGACCCACTCGTTCCCAACCTTTTTCCGGATAAAATTCAGGCCGGCCGGCTGGGCGATCTTCTTAAACTGAGCGAGTTCTTCGGGTTTGGGTTTGTAGATATTCATCCCGTGTTTCCGCAACTTTCCCTCGCAAATCATGTTGGCTTCTTGACTAAAACCGTCATGAACATGGGCCAGTAGAAGCGCTTCCTCTTCAATGATTTTCTGCTGATCCTTGGTCAGCTTGGTCGTGAACCATTTATTATTGGCCAGGATGAAAAGGGGATTGTAAAGATGACCATCCAAAATCATCTGATTCTGAACCTCATAGAACTTCATGTCATGGATGAGCACGGTGGGGCATTCCATGCCGTCCACAACCCCCTGCTGCAACGCCATGTAAAGCTCTCCGAAGGGGATAGGCGTGGGATCCGCCCCCAACGCCTTTACCATGGCCATGTGGGCCGGATTCTGCATCGTCCGGATCTTCAACCCCTTCATGTCTTTGGGTGTCTTTATGGGACGCTTATTATTCGTAAAATGCCGATAACCATTTTCCGTGATACCGAGGCAACGCACACCCGTTTTCTTCAAAAAACTCTGGGCAAACTTCTTCCCAAAATCACTTTCGAAAAATTCCCATGCGGCTGGCGCGCTGCTGAACAAGTAAGGAATATCAAAGACCATAACGGGAGGAAAGAAACCTGGGATGGGCCCCGAAGACACAAATATCATCTCGATGCTTCCCATCCGGACCCCTTCCATCATCTCTCTCTCGTCCCCCAGCTTCCTTGCGTGATAAGGCCGGACCTCAACGGCGCCATGCGTCCTCTTTTCCACATTATGCTTAAAGATGGCAATAGCCTTGACAGAACGATTGTCCGGATTGTCAGGACCGGCATTGGCAAATTTGATGACCACCTTTGCTGAAGCACTCGTTGACAAACTCACTATAGCCAGGCAAACAAAAAAGATGACAAACCACTTCTTCATACCAACCTCCCTCTTTGATTTACTGAATTGAATTAAAGTTTCTTTCTCCCCCACGAAAGCCAATACCACCCTCCAAAGGTCGAACAGATTGGAACACAGGGGTATTCGCTTAACACTATCGGAATTACAGATAGCATTCGCTTTCAGGACTTGTCAATACGCGCAGCCGCTGCGATCATATATTTCTCGACTCTTAATGCTAATAATCTTGAATAATTAGAAACGAAGAGGACCCAACGTTTGTGACTGTGACCCGAGCTCCAGAAAATTGCTTGACCCGCCACATAGGTTCAAATAAGATTCAAAGTAAAATCTTCAGCCCCCATCAAGGAGAATACAAAATGGCTGATCTCATTCTATATAACGGCATTATAAAAACCCAAGACGCCGCGAACCCATGGGCCAAGGCTGTAGCCGTCAAGAATAGCCGCTTTGTAGCAGTCGGGCAGACCGAAAAAATAAAGGAGTTGAAAACAAAAGAAACCCGGACGATTGACCTAAAGGGGCGCCTTGTCCTTCCCGGGTTTACGGATGCCCACTTCCATTTCTATGACTGGAGCTTAGGAAGAAAATGGATCGATTTTTCAAGAGTCTCCTCCCTCGAGGAATTTCTGGGCGTATTGAAAGAAGCCATCCGAAAAGACCATGTGCCCGATCTGTATCAAGGGTGGGTTCTCGGTCAACATTGGAACGAATCGGAGTGGCCGGAAAAGAGAATGCCCACCAGAGACGACCTCGACAAGGTCCATGCAACAAGACCCATCCTCCTCTGGCGGTCGGATCTGCACCTGGCCGTTGCCAATTCCAAGGCCCTTGAGATCTCTGGAATAGGCGAGGACACCCCGGTCCCCGAGCACGGACGGATCGGGCTGGACGAAAAAGGCCGACCGAACGGCATCCTTCAGGACCGGGCCATCGATCTGGTCAAGGATAAGATTCCCACGCCGAAAATCGGGCAAGTGGTTGAAGCCATGCGAGAAGGCATTCCCATGCTTCATTCCATGGGAATCACCGGGCTCCACGATTTGAGACTCATGGACGGGAGCGAGAGCGCCCCCTGTTTCCGCGCACTTCAAACACTGGACATGGAAAAGACGCTCACCCTGAGGATATGGACGTGCCTCTCCGACCACGTATTGGAGGAGGCCATCAACATAGGGTTTCAAACGGGCATGGGGAGTGATTTTCTACGCATTGGCCATGTCAAACTCTTCGCCGATGGGAGCGTGGGGGCCGGAACCGCCTGGCTTAGCGAACCCTACACGGATGGAGGCACTGGGCTTCCCCTCAAAGAGATGGATGAGATTGCCCACCTAATCAAACGTGCCGAATCATCAGGGCTCTCCGTCGCCGTGCACGCCATAGGGGACAGGGCCAACCACGAACTCATCAAGGTATTTGTCGCGCTCAAAGGGGAAGGCTATGTTCGCAGGGCCTCCACGGTTGCCCCGCATCGAATCGAACACCTCCAGTTGCTGCACACGGAAGATATCAAGCAACTGGCAACATTGGATGTCATGGGATCGGTGCAGCCCCTGCAAGCCACGGACGACATCACCCTCACGGAAAGGCGCCTTGGTAGTCGAGCTTCCTTGGCATACCGATTCCGGGATCTCATCGAGCACGGAGTCGAACTTGCCTTTGGCTCAGACTGCCCCGTCGCCGAACCCGATCCCCTTTTAGGCATTCACGCGGCCGTCACTCGACAGCGGGCAGATGGCACTCCCTCTTCGGGGTGGTTCCCGGAACAACGGATCAGCATCGAAGAAGCCGTGCGGGGATACACAATCCAGCCCGCAAAAATCACAGGTAGAGATCATTTCCTCGGAAGTATTACGCCCGGTAAACTGGCGGACTTCATCGTGCTTGACCAGAACATTTTTGATATTCCACCAGAACGCATTCCCACAACGAAGATCCTACTTACCTGCATCGACGGGAAAATTGTTTACGAAGCTTGGGCTTGAGACAGCAAGATATTTAGGTGCCGAGATTGGAATTTCACAAAATATGAGAGAATTTTTGTCGCTGTCCTCTGGATCTGAAAAAGTGTAATTTGTGATTTAACCATTGGGAAGACAAGAGGATAGATCGCGAAAGGTGAAAAGAGTTCCCGCAGCACGGTATCCCTTTACAACCGCCGCTCAAAACGGCATAAACAAGGAAAAAGCGATAGGAGAATGATGGAATGTCGAACTCCGGTAAGGTTTTGTTAAAGACACGCGACGCGGATGGTTTTTTGACCCTGACGCTCAACCGGCCGAACCGCCTCAACGCCCTTGATCCTGAGCTGCTTTTTGCGCTGGACGCCGCGGTGAAAGAGGCGAATGAGTCAGCGGGCTTAAAGGGTGTCATCCTGACCGGGGCGGGCGGCCATTTCTGTGCGGGCGGTGATGTGTTCATCATGAAGGAGGCCGTCGATACCCGAAACATCGATGCCCTCTCCCCTTTTCTGTCCATCTTAGAACAGACGGCGCATACGTTGTTTACTTGTCATCTGCCGACGCTGTGTTTGCTGGACGGCATCGTGGCTGGGGCGGGTGTCGGCTTGGCGCTGGCCAGCGATATTCGTGTGGCTACGAGAGAAGCCCGCTGTGTCTTTGCATTCCCTACGCTTGGCGCCATTCCGGACGCGGGTTCGAGCTATCTTCTTCCCAACGTCATTGGTTATCATCGCGCTATGGAGTTTTATATCCGAAATGAACCGGTGGACGCGGAGACAGGCCTGGCCTGGGGGTTGTATCACGAGGTGGTTTCAAAAGATGAAATCCCGGAACGGCTGGCATTCTGGAAGGAAAGAATGGCCGCCCTTGCCTCGAAGGGGTTTAAGCTGAGCAAGGAGCTTTTTCGCCAGGCACTGCACCGCTCGATGAAGGACCAGGTGGACGCAGAGTATTTCGCCCAGTTGACGGCGATGAAATCCGAGCATTTCTACCAACAGGTAGCGAAACTTACGACCAAGAAGGGCAAGTAATCCGATGAGTGACTTCGTTTTAAACCTCAGCCCACATCGCTACTTGAAACAAAAAGGTGTCATCAAATCGCTCGCGGAGATTCTTACCCCTTTCGGGAGACACGTTTTCGTTTTTTTCGATCCTTTTATCCAGGAGAGGTATGGCGCTTTCGTAAGTGAGACACTTGAGAAGGCCGGTTTCCGTATCACGGCTGGGGCCTTGAAACAAGAGTGTTGTGAGGAGGAAGGGATTTTCTGGGTGGATCGGCTCCTGCCTTCTCCCCCTGGCAGTATCGTCGGCATGGGTGGGGGGAAAACCATCGATTTGGCGAAATGGATTGCCGCCAAGATCGACAAGCCCTTTGTCGCCATTCCCACGAGTGCCGCGACCTGCTCTGCTGTTACGTCTATCTCTCCCCTCTATACGCCGGAAGGCGTTTACTTGAATACGGCGGACGCTGTGGTCCCCTCGCTCACGCTCGTCGATCCCGATATTATGCTGACCCAGCCGTTGAGGCTCTTGGCCTCTGGGATGGCCGACGCCATGGCGAAATGGATGGAGGCAAAAGGGATGCGGAAGCAGCACCACAAGCGTATCCACACGGCCTCCGCCCTTTCTCTGGCCAGGCTTAGCTATGAATTCCTGTCCCGAAAGGGAACCCGAGCCCTGGAGGACCTGGAAAAAGGCCAATGGACGGAGACGCTGTCAGAGGTGGTGGATATCAACCTCCTGACAACGGGGCTGATCAGCCTGTTAGGAGGGAGAAAGGTGCGCGTGAACGCGGCCCATGCCTTTCAGAAGTTTTTTTGTGGGGTGGGCTCAAAAAAGGATATCCTTCACGGGGAGTGGGTGGCCTTCGGTCTGATTGTTCAGATGATTTTGGAGAGGGTTTCCGAATCTTCCATTCAGCGACACCTTATTCTTTTTACACGGTGGGGGCTTCCCCTCACCCTCGGCGCCCTGGGAATTTCGCGGGGTGAGGAATACTTCGAGGCTGCCTTGGAAAGGATGCTTGGGGAGAGCAGCCCGATTCACAACCTGCACGTTCCCGTGACGAGGGAACAGGTGCGAGACGCCATCCTGAAAGCGGACGAAATGGGAGGTAAGTTCCTGCCGTCTTTTTGATGCCGCTGTTTTACCGCGGGAATTTCGTTTCAGCGATGGCGAGAGAAGAGGCGGGGGAGAATTTTCAGTCCCTTTTTCGCGATTTCTGTTAAACGGTAGAGGTAGGAATATATGCCAGGTTTTGAGCGCAACTCCGGATACCGGCTGGCCATGAATTCCTTCCCGGGAAAGAGCATGTCCCAGGTGTAGCGAAGTTTCAAGACGGGGCCTTTCATGGTCATGAGCTTGGCTATAAAGGTTTTGGCATCCCTGTTGTCCTCGTCACCGAAGCTCGTGAACGAGGTAAAGATCCATTGTTCAAATCTACTGGGGCGGAATGACTGCAGCCGCTCGCGAACGTCAGGCGGCACGGGGGCCCGGAAAAGCTCCGCGGCCTTTTCCAGGCTGAAGCGCACAGGCAGGACCAATCTGCATTCGATGACCCTGTTTACAAATTGAGCCCAATCAAGTGTTTCACCATAGTGATGAATCAACTCGGTGATGTCACAGGCGGAGGCGAGCCACCCGCCCCGTGAGTGCTGAACGAGGTGAAGGCAGGCGTGAAGGAGTAGGTCCTCGGGAGACAGGATTAAGGTACCGACCCCCGCGATCTCCGCTTTTCTCGCCCTCACCCACAGGCCTTTCATGTCCAGTCTTCCCGGATAGGGATAGGGGGGACCAAGACTCCAGTGCGGTTCCACCATGATGGGGAAAGGGCCATCCTTGACATAGGCAAGTTCCCCTTGAAAGTCCTCTGCGCCGGGACGCCACAGCGGTCCGTGGGGGCGGTATCCCATGCCCCGCAGAATCTCCAGCACCCGGGGCAGGGTTTCACGGTGGATCAGGATGTCCATGTCGCTGAAGGATCTCATGCCAGCCGGGTAGATTCCGTCCATCACGACGCCCTTAAGGGGGATTGCATCGATGCCGGACTCGTTGAAAGCTGTCAGGATCTGCCTGAGTTCTTTGAAATAAAGAAGGTTCCTGGCGGAGGTCATGAGCCGCATTTTCTTCGCCTTCTCTTCCAAGTCGAGGGGGAAGGTTCTTTCAGGCTGCGACCTTTTCAAAAGATACAGCACCAGAGGAAGGTGCCTTTCCCCCTCCTCCACGAGTAATTGATCGATGTCTTGGATAAGAGACATTAGGGGGTCTTTAGAGACCTGACAGGACGCATCAAGCCTTTTCGAGTGGGTCGGAAGATAACACAATCATTTCCTGGAGCTTTAGCGCGTCAATAAATTCGCGGCAGTCATTCTCGGCGGTTTTACGGTCGACTTCAAATTCCTGGCAAACCCTTTGAATTATCTCCTCAACCTTGGTTTTCCCGTCCATTTGCTCCCAGATGAAGGTGGCAACCGGGTTCAGCGCGTGGAAGGTGTTGTCTTCCAGATCAACAATGACCGCCTCGTCATCGATGACCCGGTAAGCGGTTTTTTCCCCGTTTTTTGCAACGTATTTATCCAACACTTTTTATTCCCCCGAACCTTGCCTTGCCAAAACAAAAGCCACCGACATCTCCGTAAAAACAGACCACTATCATGCCTTGAGCAATGTATAAGACTTCATTCACCTTGTCAATTCGGGGAAAGGAGTGAATCCCTCAGGCCCTCCGGAGCGGGGCAAAAAAAACAGCCAGGACAACTTCTGCCGTCCTGGCTGATGGTTTATTATCCCTGTTATTCTCAGAACTTATCGGCGTATTGGCCGATGAGTGGCACGTACCATTTCTCTCCCTTAAGGGCCTTGATGATACAGAAAATATGGAGGATGAGTATTCCCAGCCAGATGAACAATCCCAGGAAGGCAAAGATAATGTTGAGGATGGGAAT
>JAOZMY010000037.1:17993-20319 GCA_029934085.1 bacterium
GAGGCGGCCGACGGGGGATACGCCGCCGCGCAGCACATGACCGGCGTTTGCTACGAGTATGGAAAGGGAACGGTTAAGGACCTCAACCGGGCTTTCCGTTACTACCTTCTGGGCGCGAAACAGGGAAATATCAAGGCCCAATTCAAGGTCGGCGTCTTCTATTTCTTTGGCAGGGGACGGAAAAAAGACTTCGACAAAGCCTTCCTGTGGTATTCCGCGGCGGCGGGCCAAGGTTTTGGCCCGGCACTGAATAACCTCGGCGTTCTCTATGAAAATGGACTCGGGACCAAGAAAAATCTGTCAACGGCACTAACCTACTACGAAGAGGCGGCCAGGAAAGGGAACAAAAAGGGATATGAGAATCTCATCCGCCTCTCGAAAAAGCTGGGGAAGCCCGTGCCCACGGACATCGGTGGCAGAGTGAAGCTGGGCATCTACGATCTCCCGGCGTCAGAAACCTGGATTCGTGTCCCTTCGCCCGACGACAAGGAAGAACAGTGGCTCATGGGATACGTCCCTAAAAAGGGAATGGATCCCAACCCCCTGATTCTCTTCCGTCCCGATTCCTTTGGATATACCAACACCGTTCAGCGGAAGGAACTTGAGGAAAAATTTATCGATGGCATGAAGGTGAAAAAAACAGCTGATGTTCAATCCGTAAAGGTAGCGGGACACAAAACCATCGTCGTGCGAAACTACGATGGAAATGATACGGCGTTTACCCTCCTTCCCTACGACGATATCGCCCTCCACCTCATCGTCGTCATGTACAGCGGGAAAAACGTGGCGACGTTAACGCCGGAAGTCCGCTCCTACCTTGCGGCGATGGTAATCCGGGCACAGTGAAAGGTCGCCTTACTTTTTTGTCTCCTTCATCCCATCGGTCAGTGCGGCGCCGATGATCTTGGCGATCCAGAGATAGAAATTCATGGGGCTGCCTTTTATCTCGCTTTTGGCGCCTGTGCCCCAGTCGTTGAGATACATCCCGTATTCGGGAATGTCCACCTTGTAGACTCCGAGGGGCAGGATATCCTCCGAAACCCACGCCACAGCCTTCTTTCCGCTTTCCGACATGGTCCGGACCTTCCAAAGCCGGATCTTCCGGCCCTTGAAATAGACTTCCTGACGCCCGACACGCTTGACAATCTTATATTTTTCCTCCGGCGCGATCTGGGTATCTTTCCCTTTCAGGTATTTCTCCGGCACGATAAAAGGATCGTACCCCACCATCTGAACGATGGCTTTCAGGGGCTCACCAGGGCCTTGCTTCGTCTTCTCCACGAGAACTTTGGTGATCACAGAAGGCTTCCCCTTCATGTCGATTCGGATCTCCATCCAGGAACAGTTCTTCCCATGAACCTGCTCATCATTCAAGATAGACAAAACGAAATGGTAGGATTCCTTTTTCACCTTGTCCACGATAGTATAGTCTCCCCAGGTTCCCGGGACGAATCGGAAGGTATCATCCACGATCATCATCTGCTTCTGCCCCTGAATCTTCTCCGCCCGGGCCGACCCCGGCACTGTCAGTCCTCCCATGATTAACACTGTCACCATCGCCACCCAGAACTTCCGTCTCACGTCTTCCTCCTAACCGATTCCTTTTTCTCGTTGCTCTCGTCTGTATTAGACATCTCTACTCGGATAAACTTCACCCGCCTTCTTGACCAGCCGGTCCCCTTCTTTTAGGTTGGGATATAAGGTAACATATTTTTTCTTATAGAGGCGAATCTTACCGTTTCTTCCGTCATCGGTCCGATAGTAAATCTCCACGCGATCTTTGTAATCAAGGATATCGATGTTTTCGGCGGGCTTCTCTTCGATCTTCGTCACGGTGCCACGCCATGACGCTTGTTTCCGCCAGCTCTGGTACAGCATGATCATGGCAAAAGCCCCAATGATCGCGAGAATCACATAGAAAACATCCACTTACGTCTTCCCTCCATTTCTCCAAAATTTATTTGACACGTCGAAGCACATACTTTTTATTATCCTCCGCATCATACATAACCAATTTCCGCCCGTTTTCGAGAAGCCTAACCTTGTCGGGAGGCTGCTCTTCAAGTTTAAGCGTTCCCCTGTTCCCTGAACAGGACCCCGTTACCGACTTCTTGAAATCGAAATTGAGGTCTCGTCTCTTCGAAGAGGCCGCCCTGGCCCGGATGGTTCCTCTCAGTCTGTTCCCACTCTGGACAAGCACGAGAACCACGGACATCGTGCCTTCGCGATCGTTTAGATCGTAACGATAGGTCCCTGTCCAGGGGGACTTGCCTCTACTGGCAATTCTACCAGACTTTCTCCTCGGCATATAAATGCGGATATCCGA
>JAOZMY010000038.1:0-7901 GCA_029934085.1 bacterium
CCTGGTCATGATCCAGTGCGTGGGGTGCCGCAACGAGGACCGCAACTACTGCAGCCGGGTCTGCTGTAGCCACGCCGTCAAAAATGCCCTGAAGATGAAGGAAACCCATCCAGAAACGGACATCTACATCCTCTACAGGGATATGCGAACCTACGGGTTCAAAGAGGAATATTACCGTGAGGCCTCTGAAAGGGACATCAAGTTCATCCGTTATGAGCCGGAGAATATGCCCAAGGTCGAGGCGGTGGAAGAAGGGGGACGGAAGGTCCTTCGCGTGGCGGTAACGGATCCAATCCTTGGACAGGAACTGGCCATCGACGCCGATCTGCTCGCCCTGGCGGCGGCCGTGGTGCCATCCTCAGAGAGTCATAAGGTGGCTAACCTCTACAAGGTTCCCCTGGGGCCGGACGGCTTCTTCAAGGAGGCCCATGTTAAACTCCGTCCCGTCGATTTTGCCACGGATGGCGTGTTCCTCTGCGGTATTGCCCACTATCCTAAACATATTGAGGAGGCGGTCAATCAGGCCTATGGAGCGGCTGGGCGCGTGCTCACCCTCCTCTCTCACGATATCGTGACCGTTTCGGGGGCCGTCTGCGAGGTGGAAGAAAAACGGTGTATGGGATGCGGCGCCTGTGCCGAGGCTTGTACCTATGGAGCCATCGAACTCCAGGGAAAGGGTAAACGGCAGAAGGCCGTGGTCAATCCCGTCCTTTGCAAGGGGTGTGGACTGTGCAATGCGGTTTGTCCGACGGAGGCCATATCCCTGAAACACTACAATAACCAGGAAATCATCAGCGAAATAGACGCGGCGGTTTCAAAGATATTGTGAAAGTCCGCTGTTGAACGAAAAGGAGTGAACCGAGAATGAGCGCAGGGTTTGGATTTAAACCGAAAATCGTCGGCTTTTTGTGCCATTGGTGAGGCTACGCCGCTGCTGATATAGCCGGAGTTTCCCGGCTACAGTATCCCCCTGAAATCAGGATTATCCGCCTCATGTGTGGCGGGAGAGTCGATCTGGCGTTTGTTTTCCGGGCTTTTGAAAAGGGCGCTGATGGTGTTCTGATCTGCAGTTGCTGGCCCGGGGAGTGCCACTATGTCCCTGAGGGAAATTACAACGCTGCCAGCATGACAAGTCTCGGCAAGAAGCTCTTGGAACACGCGGGGATTAACCCGGACCGTTTTAAACTCCAGTGGGTCACCGCTTCGGAGGGGATCCGCTTTGCCGACACGGTAACAGAGTTTACCAATACGGTTCGTGAGTTGGGACCGCTGGGATCCAGTGAAGGCCTGAGCGAAGAGGATGTGAAGGCTAATCTGCAAGGGGTCATCAAAGAGATCCCCTATATCAAGATCGCCATGAGGGAGAAGCTGCTCACGCATCTCGACAACACGGATGACTATGCCAATTTCTACACCAAGGAAGAGGTGGAAAAGCTCTTTACGGAAAAACCCTCCTACTACATCGATCCGGAAAAGTGCCAAGGGTGCGGAACCTGCCGGAGAAACTGTCCCGTGGATGCCATTGATGGGGACAAAAAGATCATCCACATCATCGATCAGGAGAAGTGCATCCGGTGCGGTTCCTGCCTCGATGTCTGTCCGCCAAAATTCTCAGCGGTCACGAAGCTGGAGGGTGGTGCAGCTGTTCCACCTCCCGTTCCCGACGACAAGCGGGCGGTGGTCAAACAGGCGTCTTGAACCCTGTTAAGAAACTATCAAAAGGGGCTCCCGTTGGGCAGCCCCTTTTTTATATCTCATAATGTCGTTGATTTATGACGAATCTTAGAGATCAGGTTTCCTCTCTCAGCGTGATTCTGTTCATGAGAGCCGAGAGGAGGCCGAGGGTAAGGTAGGCGCCTGGGGGGAGCACGAACACCAGAAGGGCTGGATAGTGGGGACCGAAGACAGAAACACCGAAGATCATTCCCCTTCCGATGAGTTCACGAACAGCTCCTAAGACAGTGAGCGAGAGTGTAAAACCCAGTCCCATCCCCAGGCCGTCCGCGATGGAAAGAGCCAGGGGATTTTTCGAGGCGAACGCCTCCGCGCGTCCCAGGATGATACAGTTGACGGTGATCAATGGGATGAAGAGTCCCAAGGCCTTGTGGAGGGAGTAGAAGTATCCGGCCATGATAAGGTCTACAATGGTGACGAAGGAGGCGATGATCACGATGAAAGCCGGGATACGGACCTTGGAGGGGATGTAGCGCCTGAGGAGTGAGACGAAAAAGTTAGAGCAAACCAGGACGAAAGTAGTTGCCAAGCCCATCCCGATTCCATTGGTGGCAGACGTGGTGACGGCCAAGGTGGGACACATCCCTAAAACCAATCTAAAGGTAGGGTTCTCCCGCCAAAATCCCTTTAAGAATTCCTTTTGAAGTGTCATTGGACCAACCCCTTTGATTTTAGTGCGGGACGAATTTTCTTTTCGAATAGCTGAAGGCCCCCGTAAATGGCCTCCGTGACAGCGCGGGGAGAGATCGTAGCACCGGTGATCTGGTCAATGTCCCCGCCATCTTTCTTGACGGCCCATTTGGTATTTTTGAGTGTCCTGCCGACAAACTGCTTTTTGAAAGCGGGTTCTTCGATCCTCGCGCCGAGACCTGGGGTTTCCATCATGCCGAGGATTTCGATGCCCGTGATCTTTCCTTTCATGTCCAACCCCATCAGAAGGCTGATGTCTCCCCCGTATCCCTTGTGTGAGACTACGCGGTAAGCGACGGCGATGACCTTTCCTCCCTTTTTGGCCAGGTTTACCTCAATGGGCTTCCCATTCTTTCCGGGTACCTTGAGGATGTCTTTTTCGGGGTGGTTGTCGTAGGCCGGGAGGACCCGCTTCAACGCCCGGACCTTTTCCATTCGTTTCTGGTAGGCGATCGGTTTCAGGGTAATCTGATGGACGAAGCTGAGGGCTATGGCCGCGACTGCACATATAATCGTCAGGGTTATGATCAGTTTGAATATCGATTTCATTTATGAGGAACCTCCCCGAAAACCCTTGGCCGTGTCCATCGGTCGAGGAGTGGTGTCGTGGCATTCATCAGCAGGATGGCGAAGGAGACCCCTTCCGGGTATCCTCCGAAAAGCCGTATCACAGAGGTTAGCAAACCACACCCAATACCGAAAATAAGCATGCCGACCTTGGTTACAGGATTGGTGACCATATCCGTTGCCATAAAGAAGGCTCCAAGGAGGAGACCTCCGGACAATACGTGAAAAACGGGATTGAGATAATGCTCGGGGTTGATGATCCAAAACGTACCCGTGATGAAGAAGACTGTCGCGATGAAAGAGACCGGAATAATCCACGGGATAATCTTTTTCCAGAGCAGGAAGGCCGCTCCAATAAGCAGGGCCAAGGCGGAAATTTCTCCGATACACCCCCCTGTCTGTCCAATGAAGGCCTGTAGCATATTGAACGGAAGCGTCGTGGGAAGGGTGGCGTGGGTCATGAGGTGGGTTTTGATCCATCCCAGGGGTGTTGCTCCGGACAGGGTGTCTGTGACGTGAGCGAAGAGGGGATGGGAGGGAAAGGCCCACAGGGTCATCTGCGCGGGAAAGGAAATCAGGAGAACCACCCTGCCGACCAGGGCGGGATTGAATGGGTTGTGCCCCAGTCCCCCGTAGATCTGTTTTCCGATGATGATGGCGAAGAAGGAGCCTATGATGACCAACCACCAAGGCACGGTGGGTGGGAGGTTCAATGCCAGTAGGATACCGGTCACGCAGGCACTTCCATCGTTGATGGAGATGGGACGGCCCATGACTTTCTGGGCGGCCGCCTCGAATGCGACGGCGGAGACAATGGCAAGAAGGATAATCCAGGCGGCGCGTGCTCCAAAGGAATAGATGCCCACAAAGATAGCGGGGAGGAGAGCGAGACATACCTGAAACATGATGGTTGGAATCGTCTCGGGAGACTTGATATGAGGAGAAGAGGAGAGGATTAACGTATTTTTCATTTGTTCGCCGCCTTTTTTCTTCTTCTCAGAACTTCACCCTTGGCGTATCGGATCATCTGGACAAGGGGCCGTTTCGCGGGACAGATGTAGGTGCAAGAGCCGCATTCGATGCAATCCAGGAGGTGATAGCGTTCGGCATCGCTGAAACGGGCGTATTCCGAGAACACACCGAGGAAATTGGGCAACAGTCCCATGGGGCAGACCGTCACGCAGCGACCGCACCGGATACAGGTGTGGGGGTGATATTCTCCAACCTCGTCCCTGGGGAGGAGGAGAATGCCGGAAGTCCCTTTTGTGACAGGGACGCGGAGATCAAATTGGTTGATTCCCATCATGGGGCCGCCCATGATGAGTTTACCCGGTTCCGTTTTCCAACCTCCGCAGAGATCGAGGATATCCTGCACCGGCGTGCCCAGGCGCACCCGCAAATTTTTCGGAGATTTTACTCCCCGGCCTGTTACCGTAAGGATGCGTTCGATCAGCGGTTTTCCCCATCGGATGGCCTCATAGATCGCAAAGGTCGTCCCCACATTCTGGACCACCGCCCCCACGTCCATCGGCAGCCCTCCGCCTGCGGGAACTTCCCTTCCGATAATCGTTTTGATGAGCTGCTTTTCCGCCCCCTGTGGGTAACGCTTGGGCACGCTGATCACATTTATCTTGGCATCCTCTTTCTTGACGGTCTCTTCCATCAACTGGATCGCGTCGGGTTTATTGGCTTCGATGGCCAGATAGGTGAATCTCGCCCCAAGGATATGGTGGATGTAGACGATTCCTTCCAGAATTTCCAGTGGATGCTCGAGCATGAGGCGGTGATCGGCCGTCAAGTAGGGTTCGCATTCGACTCCATTGATGATCAGTGACTGAATGGGCTTGTCTTCTGGGGGGCTCAATTTGACGTGGGTGGGAAATGTGGCGCCGCCCATGCCGACGATTCCTGCCTCCCGAATAAAGGGAATCAGGGTTTGGGGAGGAAGAGAGAGAACGTCTTCACGCTTTTTATCCGGTTGAAAGGGTGAATCGTCCGTGGTTTCAATCTCTATGGCAGGCGAAAGTCTTCCAAAAACATTGGGATAGTCCCCTATGGAGCGCACGACACCGGTTACAGAAGCATGGATATTCGCGGAAACGAAACCGCGCGCTTCGGCGATTTTGTCCCCGATCCTTACCTGATCCCCCACCTTCACGACAGGCTGCGCCGGGGCGCCGATGTGTTGGGAGAGGGGAAGGAATACCCGCTCGGGGATAGGGGTATCTTCGACCTGGAGATGGGCCGTCAATCCCTTTTCATCATTAGGGTGAATCCCCCCCGGAAACGGATGAAGGATCATGGCCTCAAGATTCCTCCTGCATGGTGATTGCGTTAACCTTGCACTGCTCGACACACAGCCCACATCCTCTGCATTTTTCTGGGTTCACGGTGTAGGGGACACCCTTCTCGCCGGTGATAGCCTCAAAAAGGCAGACCTTCTCACATCTCCCGCAGGAGATGCATGTTTCGGCATCTATTATGGCGAGTTTCTGAGTGGGGAGGAACGATCGGATGGTGTTTTGCGGGCAAACCTCTATGCATATCCCGCACCTTCGGCATTTTTGGGGATTGATGACGGCGACATTACGGACGACGGTGATGGCGTTGAAAGGGCAGGCCCGCTCGCAGCGCTTGCACCCGATACACCCAATGTCACAGAATTCCTTGACAGTCCTTCCGACATTCTGGGAGCTGCAGAGGACCTGAACGGTGGATTTCACGGGAACCAGATGGATGATATTCCTGGGACACTCATCAACACAAAGACCGCAACCAACACATTCCTCCGGGTCGATCTTTGCCAAATCGTCCTCGATGGTGATGGCCCCGAAGGGGCAGACTTTCTGGCAACTGCCGAGGCCGAGGCACCCGAACGCGCAGGCCTTGGATCCACCTCCTACGTTCACGGCCGCGCGGCAATCGTTGATACCTTGGTAGATGAAACGCTGCCTTGTGTAAGCCCTTGAGCCTTGGCACGCAACGAAGGCGACCATACGTTCCGTCTTTTCTACTTTTCTACCAAGGAGTTCCGCGACCTTAAGTGCCGTGGATTCCCCCCCTGCCACGCAGCCCTCGATGGGGGCCTTGTCCTCCAGGACAGCGCGCGCAAAGGCCGTGCAACCCGCGTAGCCGCAGGCCCCGCAGTTGGCTCCAGGTAGGGCGTCAAGGATCTTTTCAAGACGGGGATCTTCTTTGACGGCGAGTTTTTTTGCGGCAATTCCGAGGCCAAAGGAGGCGAGAAAACCGATACCCGCGAGGCTTATGATTTCTGGAAGCATCGTCGTCTATTTCACCAATCCGGAAAATCCCATGAAGCTGAGAGAAAGAATACCCGCCGTAACAAGGGCAATTGCTATTCCTCGAAAGGCCCATGGGATGTCTGCAAGTTCAAGCCTTTCCCGAATCCCCGCAAAGAGAACGAGCGCGACGAGAAATCCAGCGGCGGCACCAAAGCTGTAAATGGCAGTTTCAAGGAGGCTGAATCCCTTCTGGGTAATTAAAACCGCCACACCAAGGACGATACAGTTGGTGGTGATAAGGGGAAGGAATATTCCAAGGGCCTGATACAGGACAGGTGAAGTCTTTTGAATGATCATCTCGACCAACTGGACCAGGGCGGCAATCACGAGGATGAAGACGATGGTTTTTAGATATTCGATATGAAAGGGGATAAGGATCCACCGGTTGATGAGGAAGGCGGCGATGGAAGAGAGGACCACCACAAAGATGACGGACATCCCCATCCCGATAGAGGTTTCCAGTCGTTTGGAGACACCGAGAAAGGGGCAGATGCCAAGAAACTGCGAAAAGACAAAATTGTGAACGAGGAGGACGCCAATGAGGATGTAAAAGTAGTGACCCATATTCCATCCAACGGTTAGATAATTAAACGCGCGTTCAGTTTATCTACTCTATTCCTATATCTTTGTCAAGAATTTCATGTGATATTTTTCACTGATTTTCGAGGCCTATTCATGACCTCCCATAAATTTCAGGGTAAGAAGCGTGATGTCGTCTGACTGGGATGCGGTTGTGGTAAAGTCTTTGACATCCGAAAGAATCAACTCGATGGTTTCTTTCGCCGATGCCGATGAAACCTTTTTCAGGACGGATTCGAGGCGCTGCTCGCCGTAGAGGTTGTTCCTCATGTCCATGGCCTCCGTGACCCCGTCTGTGTAGACGATTAGGCTGTCGCGGGGCTGGAGAACCATTTCCTTGGAGGTATAAACGAAATCTTCGGCCACGCCCAGGGCCATGCCGTGGGTGGAAGGAAGTTGCATTGGTGGCTCTCCCGGTCTGACCAAATAGGGAGGATTGTGGCCCCCATTGCAGAAAACTACCCTCCCTGTTTTTACGTTTAACATTCCCAGGAAGATCGTGACGAACATCATGGAGGGGTTATCTTGGACCAGGTCTTGATTGACACGGGTGATAATAGCGGCAGGATCCGTGCTTTCGTGAACGTCTGATTTAATGAGGGTTTTGGTTACGGCCATGAAGAGGGATGCGGGAACCCCTTTCCCCGAGACGTCTCCGACTACGAAACAGAGGTGCTCATCATCGATAAAGTAGAAATCGTAGAAATCTCCCCCTACCTCTCGTGCCGGCTCCAGGACGGCATAGATATCGAATTCCTCTCGATCCGGAAAAGGCGGGAAGATCTTGGGGACCAGCCCCATTTGGATGTCTCGAGCGATCCGCAGTTCGCTCTCGATCTTTTCCTTGGCCGCGGTGGTTTCCTTCAGATCGTTGAAATATTGTTTCAGGGAGGTCATCATGCGTTCGAAGGCGTGGGTCAATTTGCCGACTTCGTCTTCATGGCGGACCGGGGGCAGAGGTGCGTTCCAGTCCCCCTGAGCGATCCGGTCAGCCGCTTCGGCGAGAGATCGTAGGGGACGGGTGATTCC
>JAOZMY010000038.1:8001-10988 GCA_029934085.1 bacterium
ATGAGAAATCCATATCCCGAGCGCCCTATCTTGATGGAAGAAACCATATTCTGCAACCATTTTAGAGAGATATCTACCGTAGCAATTGCGTAAAATTCCTTCCTCGCATTTTCTGTAATGTAGAGAGGGACGGAATAGGTAGACATTACAATCCCTCCCGCGTCTTTGTCGAAATATGGCTCAACCCAAACTGCTCGATGAAGGAGTTTTGGGACCATGTACCATTCCCACGCAAAGTAATTGTATGGGATATATTTGAACCTCAATTTCCCTTTATATTTGTAGTAATATGGCGCGAAAAGCCGGAGACGAGGATCAAACGCATAGGGCTCAAACGCCACGGTGCTCCCGTAGACTTCACGATTTCCCTCAACGATTCGCTTAAGGAGAAAGAGGATATCCTCCTTACTTGATCTGACACGCTTATTCTCCAGAGGGATACTCAGAGTTTTCACGGCCTTTTCCATGGAGAAAAAGATAATATCCATACGGTTGACCGTAGCCTTGAGGGTCTCCTTAGCATTCAGCTCGATTTCCTTGATGATCAGTTTCTTGGAGAACGTATAATTATATCCAAGAGAAAGGGCAATGATAATGGATACGCTGATGAGAATCCAGAGGGCGAGTCTGGTTTCGATACTGCCTTTGGTGCTCATGTTTCCTTCACCTGCTCTTTCCCTTCATAGACGTCAAAGGTCAAGATGTTGGCCCCATTTTCTCTTCTGTATCGGAGTTCCGGGATCATCTTTTTGATGAGAAGGATGCCCATGCCTCCGATGCGCCGCTCCGAGAGGGAAAGGTGTGTGTCCGGATCCGGCCGGGTAATGGGATCGAAAGGGATGCCCCAATCCTTGAAGGTGATTTCGAAAACAGGGGGATTCCACCGGCAACGGATCTCTACGTCCCCCACCGCATCCGGGTAGGCGTAGTGGATGATGTTGACCAGCGCCTCCTCCGCAGCCAGCTCGATCTTCCCGATGATCTTGGAGGAGAGACCAGCCTCCCGGGCGTGCGAGGAGATGAAATTGATGAGTTCCTCCAGATGTTCCATCCGGGCAGGACGTATCAAGCGATTTTCGGTACCCATGTCGGTGCTCCCGTGTGAGTCGGTTATCCAACCGGAGAATCAAGCCAACCGAGGCGCATGAGTTCACTGAAGAGGGTCTTTGCCACGAGGTTCATTCCCCGTTCGTTCCAGTGGGCGATGTCGAAATAGCACTCGAAACGCCGGGGATATTCCTGAAAGGTTTCCAGGAGATCGATAAACGGAATGTCGAGTTCTCGGCAGAGTGTGTCCTTAACATATTCTATGGATCTGAGGATGTAGAGCATGTTTCCCTTTGTATGCTCTTCCCAGTTGGACTGGATGGCGTCCAGTTTTTTTCGGTTCTCGGGACGGATCGCGAGATCCACGGCAAATCCGTGGTTGACGATGGCGATCCTCGCCCCGTTTTTCAGGGCGTCTTTCAGGATCGATCGGTAACTCTCGTGGAGGGAATGCAGGCATTCTTCCCACTTAAAGGTATCGTCCTGGGGTGTAAACCCCGGCCGCGAAGTCATCCTTCTTCTCAGGAGAAAGTAGAAACAGAAACGGGCGAGGATCTTGTTCCACCAGGGAGACTTCCTCTCCAGGGCCATAATGAACTTCCAGGGCCAGGGCACACCGGGTTTCCATTGGCTTCCCATCATCCAGGCCTGGGTGACTTCATTCCCCGCGGGAGAGATGAGGAGGATGTCCGGTTTGGCCTCGCGCAGTTCCTGTTCCCACAGTGTCCGGTGCTGGACGGTGTTGTACATGGGGTTGCCCGCGTTGAGGACCTCCCAGTTCGTGTAGCCGTGCATTTTCAAAAGGCGTTCCAGCCGGTAGGACCAAAGATCCTTTTCTTTCCTGAGCTTGGCGCCGAAGAAATTCGATTCGCCGATGACCATGAGTCGTTTTTTCGTGCCGTCAGCGGTGGGTTCCTTTCCCCGGCACCGAAACCGGTTGATGTTGACCATCGGGGAACGGAAGCCTTTGACAAAGCGGTAATAGAGGGGGGGATCGACCTGTTCCACGAACCGGCTGTAGGGATATTCCCCAACAACTTTCGAGTGGAAGGGAATTCTGTAGCGGTGCAGGTGGTAAATGCGGCATCCGATCTCTACGAGGGCGAAGAGAGTTAGGATGATCCCAACGATCCACAGCATTATTATCATGGTGCAACTCCTTTTAGGAATTTCTTATTGGATGACAGAAAAGGAATTAAAAAGAGAATGGCGATGAGAATCAGCCCTCCGCAGGCGTAATAGAGGATTCGGTAGTTCCAGGAAGCAAGGATGAATCCTCCCAGGATGGGACCGAGGAAAAAGCCGCCCTGAAACATCTCCAATCCCAGGTTCGCGTTGAGGGAGCGCAGGCGGGGGGAAGAGAAATCGAAGACCATACCGTTCAGCAGTGGCAGGGCAATCCCCCAGCCAAAGCCGAAAAGGACGGCGATGAAGAAAAAGAAGGTGTGGGACCGGGTGTGGGCGAGCAGGAGATAGCCAACGAAGAGCAGAAGGAGAGAAACGAGAAGGATTTTCGGCTTATTCCCGCGGTCCATGTATCGTCCCCCTACGAGCCGGACCAGGATTTCCAACAGGGTGGAGATGGTGAAAAACCAGCCGGCGTTTTCGATCCCGACGCTTTTCGCGAAATCCTTGATGAAATAGAAAACGGGAGTGAAGGCGATGAAGACGAAGAGGGAGATGATAAGGATCTGAACAACCTGTCGATTTTTAAGGTTTCCCTTCAGCTCCGTAAGAGAGAGTTTGCTCCCCTCTGCGGTTTTTCCCTCCCTTCCAGGGGAAATCAGGGCCAGCAGGGGGAAGATGGGAAGCATCATCAAGGCGGTTACATCGAGGACCCGGAGGAATCCCCCGAAACGGGCGATGAGAGGATCGATCACAGGGGGTAACACGGCATAGGGAAGGAGGGTGATGACGGAAATGATTCCGAAGGCCTCGGC
>JAOZMY010000038.1:11088-16691 GCA_029934085.1 bacterium
CCCGCCTGTTCCTGGCTGACATGGAGGGTATGCAGGAGATAGCCGTTGAGTTGGAAAAAGACGGCGATATTGCAGAAGGTCAAGAAGATGATGAAGTTGAGGACGAGGAAATCGCGGGTGAGAAGCTTGTCCTGTCCCGTCATGCCGATGCCCCGCCTTCCGAAATCCCCGAAAGCCGCAGGAACAGGTTGGCCGCCACCTTCCTTCGATAGACCGCGGTGGCCCGGATGTCGTCGATGGGGGAAACCTCCCGTTCGACGGCGGGAATCAATCCCCTCAGGAGTTCCGGCGTCAGGGGCTGCCCTGACATGGCCGTTTCAATTTCGGGGGACGTGACGATGGCAGGGCCCGCGCTTCCCCAGGCCAGGCGGGCCGACTCGATCCTCCCATCAGGAGAAAGGCGCAAACAGGTTGCCAGGCTTGCCACGGCGATGGCCATCGCCTTCCGCTTCCCTACCTTCTCGTAACGGGACACGGTATAGGGAGCAGTCTTTTTCAGTCGGATTCCTGTGATAATTTCGCGGGGACCCAGACCCGTTTGCCCGGGACCCGTGATGAACTCATGAATGGGAAGGGTCCGGGATCCCTTTGCGTCGGTGAGGACGATTTCAGCGTTCAGGACATAGAGGGCGGGCAGACTGTCACCCGCGGGGGAGGCGGTGGCGATGTTGCCTCCGAGGGTGCCCATGTTGCGGATGGGCGGAGAGCCCAGGACCTTGAGGGCCTCCACAAGCACGGGGAATTCCACCTGGATCAAGGGGTGCCGAATGAGTGCCGTGTGGGGAGTGCCCGCGCCGATGACGACCGTGTCCTCCTCCTCCCAAATCTGTCTCAGGGCATTGATCCGCTCCAGGCAGATCAGGGCGGGAGGCCAGGTCACACCCTCCCGCAGCTTCACCAGCAGGTCCGTCCCGCCGGTGTAGACCTCCGCGCCGGGGTTTTGTTCCCACACTTCCCAGAGCATCTCTAAAATCTCGGGGAGAAGGACTTTCACGCCGTTTCCCCTTTCTCGGTCAATTTTTCAGCGGCGAGTTCCACGGCATCCACGATCTTCTGATACCCGGTACATCGGCAGATATTTCCGCTCAGGGCCTCGCGGATTTCCTCCCGGGTGGGGCGGGGATTCTCTGAAAGAAGATGCGTAGTGGCGAGGACCATCCCCGGCGTGCAGAAGCCGCACTGGACCGCTCCGGCCTCCACGAAGGCCTGCTGGATGGGGTGAAGGGTTTCTCCGGATTTGGAAAGGCCTTCGATGGTGGTCACGTCACGTCCTTCCAGCTGAGCAGCGAGCATAAGGCAGGAAAGCCGTGGAATCCCGTCCACCAGAATCGTGCAGGCCCCGCACTCACCTGTTCCGCAGGCCTCCTTGGTTCCCATGAGTCCCAGGTCTTCCCGGAGGACATCCACTACGCGGCGGTTCGAAGGAAGATCGCAGGAAACGGGTTTTCCGTTCAGCGTGAAGGAGATTTTCATGGCCGGTTTCCCTCCAGCGCCGACAGAACCCGTTCTGGGGTCATGGGAAACCGTTCCAGGCGGATGCCGCAGGCGTCAAAAAGGGCGTTGGCCACGGCGGGCAGGGGTCCGCTTGTGGGGATCTCCCCGATACCCTTCAGCCCGTAGGGACCCGTCGGTTCGTTGCCGCCCGCGTCGATAACCTCCATGTCCGGGACATCCAGGAACGTGGGCAGGAGGTAGGTGGAAAAATTCACCGTCTTCATTTCCCCTTCCGTCACCGGGATTTCCTCCATCAGGGCATACCCCAGACCCTGGGCGATACCCCCCTGAACCTGCTGTTCGAAGAGCTGGGGATTTAGGATGTTGCCGCAGTCGTTGACGGCCAGGTAGTGTTCAACTGTGACGGCCCCCGTGAGGAGATCCACCTCGATCCCGGCGATGTGAACACCGTAGGAAAAGACCACGTGAGGAATGCCGTGAAGTCTTAGATTCGGTTCAAGATCGGGAAGCTGGGGGGACTGAGGGGCCCGGTAGTGAGCCACGGTGGTTCGTTCCGTTTCGTCCATGAAGGCGGCGACCTCGGCCAGGGTCGTTTCACGACCGGAAGGAAGATGCCGCACCCGTCCGGGGACGAGGGCCAGTTCCTTCGGGTCCGTGACCATCCAGAGGTCGGCGCAACGCTTGAGAATCCGTTCCTTCAGCAGGTTCGCCGCGTCGATAAGGGCGTTGCCGTAGGTATAGGTGGTTCGGCTGGCCGAAGCCGATCCCGAGGGCAGCGTCCAGGCCGTGTCGGGGAGCACGAGTTCCAGGCGAGATAAATCCTGCGAGAGGATATCGCCCGCCATCTGGAGAAAGGTGTGGGCGTTTCCCTGTCCCATGTCCACCACGCCGCAGGCGACCCTGAAGGAACCCTCGGACGTCAGCTCGATCTTGGCGTTGGCCGTGTCGGGGATGACGGGACCATACCCCATGCCGTGCATGACCGCCGCGACGCCAACCCCCCGTTTCCTGAAGGGCCCGGCCTTTGCCTTCCAGCTCTCCCGTTTCCGCCAGAATGGGTGCCTCTCTGCGATCTCGAGACAACGCCCAATCCCCGTGGAGGTGGTTAAGGTCACGCCGATCGGGGTCGTGTCCCCCCGCCTTACGGCATTGAGGCGGCGAATCTCAAGGGGAGAGCGCCCTACCTTCTCCGCGATCCGGTCCACCATCTGCTCCATGGCGGCCGTCGCCTGTGCCACGCCGAAGGCGCGGAAGGCCCCGCCCACCGGATTGTTCGTATAGACTGCCCAGGCCTTCAGGTCAGTGTGGGGAATTCGGTAGGGACCGCCCGCATGCTCCAGGCCGAGTGCCATCACCGCCCCGCCGAGGTGATCGTAGGCCCCCGTGTCGTAGAGGATCTCCGCCTCGAGGGCAATGAAACGGCCTGTTGCGTCTGCCCCGAGCCGATACCGGCACCGGGCCTGGTGCCGCTTGGCGCTGGCGATGAAGCTCTCCTCCCGTTCCCACCACATCTTAATGGGGCGGCCAGAAAACCGGAGGGCTGCCAACGCGAGGAGGCTCTGGACGGTGATCCCGTCCTTCCCGCCGAAGGCCCCGCCGCAATACGGAGCGATGATGCGGACCTTGTCCATGGGGAGTCCCAGTGCGCCGGCCACTTCCATCTTGTCCCGGAAAGGAGTCTGCGTGGAGACTGTAATGGAAACCGTTTCGTCTTCCTCCGTGATGGCCCAGCCGGCCTCCGTTTCGAGATAAGCGTGTTCCTGGTAGGGAAGCTCGAAGGTTGCCTTGACCACGTGGGTGCAGGTTTCGAAGGCAGTGGCGCCGTCTCCCTTGGTGATGTGCCCTTTCAGGAGGATGTTGCTGCCCGGATGGTCCTCGTGGATCCACGGGGCATCCTCTTTCAGGGCCTCTTCCATATCGAAGACGCCGGGCAGCGGTTCGGCCTCGACCGTGATCTTCCCGATGGCCTCCCGCAGGGCCTCCCGTGTCTCCGCGATCACGAGTGCCACCCCATCGCCCCGGTGGCGGATCCTGTCGTCCACGAGGACGGGCTGATCCTTCCGGGCCACTCCCTGACGGTTGGAGCCTTTGATGTCTTTGGCGGTCAGGATGGCGAGAACGCCCGGGACCTTCTCGGCCTCTTCCGAGTTGATTCCCCTGAAAACGGCATGGGGGATATCCGCTCGTTTTACCCCGGCCCAGAGCATATCTTCCGCATAGTAATCGACGGCATAGTGCTCCCGTCCCGCAACTTTCGCCGGGGCGTCGGCCCTTGGGATGGGTTCGCCGATCTGGAGGGGACGGGGCTGGTTCGGAAGTGCGTCCCTTTTCATCCCACGATTTCCCCGAGGGCTTCCACGAAGGCTTGCATGGCCTCATGCTTATGGAGCGTCAGGCGGATGTAGTTGGGATAGCGGAAACCGGACATGGAGCGGATCATGACCCCCTTCTTCATCATCTTCCGATAGGCGAGGGTGTCGCTGATGGGCAGTTTGATCATCATGAAGTTCGCCTCGCCGCGGACATACGGGACCCCCATGATGTCCAGTTCCCGGCAGACGAATTCCTTTTCTTCATTGATCAGCGTGCGGGTTCTTTGGATATGCTCCGGGTCGTTCAGGGCGGCCAGTGCCGCTTCCTGGGCCACTACGTTGACGGAATAGACCACACAGGTTCGGCGGATGACGTCCACCACGTCCAGGCTCCCCGCCAAGTAGCCGATCCGTAGACCTGCCAGGCCGTACATCTTGGAGAAGGTGCGAAAGACCACCAGGTTGGGATACTCGGGAATCAGCTTCATGCCGTCGGGATAGTCCGGCTTGTCCAGAAATTCGAAGTAGGCCTCGTCCACCACCACGATCTGCCGGCCGTCGATCCGGTCGAGGAAACGGCGGAGTTTTGCTTCCGACCAGTAGGTCCCCGTGGGATTGTTGGGATTGCAGACGAAGAGGATTTTTGTGCGGTCGTTGATGCGGGCGAGCATCTCCTCGTCGTCGAAGGTGTAGTCCTTCAGGGGAACGAGCTGGGCCTCGAAGCCGGAGAACTCGGCGACCCATTCATAGACGGCGAAGGTCTTGTCCGCGGTGATGATGTTGTCCCCTTCCTGGCAGAAGGCCTTGATGGCGAAGGCGATCACCTCGTTGGCTCCGTTTCCCACGATGAACTGGTCCGGGTGGAAGCCAAACTTGTCGGCCAGTTTATATCGGAGGTAATAGACGTCCCCGCTGGGATAGATGGACGCTTTGTAGGGTTCAAACCTCCGGATGACCTCTTGGGAGGTGGGCGGGGGGCCCAGGGGATTCTCGTTGTTGTTCAGTCGAAAGATTTGGGAACACCCGTAGAGCTTCATCAGTTCGGGATCGGGCTTGCTGGGGATGTAAGCCTCGAATTTCTGGATGTAGGCGGGGACTAACGATTCAAGTTGCAGGGGCATCGTACTGGAAGATCACGAGGTCCCCCTTGCCTGCGTAGGGGAGGACGACCCGGGGGGTAAAGTGTTGTCCCATCAAGGCGGGAATCCAAAGGGCGTGTTCGGAGACGCCCAGGTCGAGTTCGAAGAGGATATTGGCAATACCTTCCTTCCCGAAGGCGGCCACATGGCGGGAGAGGTTTTCGGCCATATCCTTCCCAAGCCAGAGGGGGCGGAGCCGAACCCGTTTCTGGGGATGTTCGAACTCGGCGGAGATGACAGAATGATCAGGGTGATGTTCTCCCACGTCATGAATCGTGATGATTTCTCTGGGAAGCACGAGGTGTTGGTAGGTTTCCGTCAGAAACGACTCGATTTCAGAGCTGGCCCAGACCTTTGATCCCAGATCCTCCTCCAGGAGCCGGTAGAAATAGGGGTATTCCTTCCCTTCGGGGGACTGGGAGTAATCCTTGACCGTTCCAAGCTCCTCGAAATAGCCCGGTGGCATCTCTACGGGATTATACCGATTGATGAGGCCGAGCACGGAGGTTCGGGCGATCTTCCCAACCACTCCGTCTAAAAGGGCTCTTATCAAAGGCTCCCGGTCATGTTCGATAAAGACATAAGGGCCGAAGCATTCCACCATTCGGGGATTTAAGACCCGCCAGACCACCCCACCACCGATAGCACCATGGGAGTCCTCGGCTATCAAGGCCCCGTAGACCCCGCTTTTGACCAT
>JAOZMY010000038.1:16791-20192 GCA_029934085.1 bacterium
GTCCCCATTGTATTTTCGATAATGGGTTTTAACTCTTTTTCAAGGTCTGGGGCATTGGTGGCGTCGAGTCGGCCCTTGAGCCTTATGACCTTCGTGTTTTTGACGGTCAGGGTTTCAATATTCATTAAGAACCTCCTTGTTCTCTCCTCGTTCTTTCTACCAGAACGCAATTTTCGAGTCAACAAAATGGGGTGGAATATGCCTAATTTAGGGTCACCTCAATCCTATTGTAGTAGATGGTGGTCTTCCCCTCAAAGCCCGAATCCGTCCCCACGATCAGCCAAAGCTCCCCGTTGGGGCCCGCTTGAGCTTGAAAAGGTGCCGCGTTGGTCACCCCTTTCAGCGTATAGATGTTCTTGTCCGTGTCGTTGGAGAAATCCCCTATGACCATCATGTCCCGTCCGCCGCTACTTTGGTTTCCCTTGTCGATGTTCATTCTGTAGTATCCGGAGGTATCGGGGATTTTAGTGGGTTCTTCCGCGGTGGCTCCCACCTTAACGAGGACGCCTTCACCCGGGCTCCCCCCGATTCCCGTCATTCCATCGGCCACGTTGGAGGCGAATTCGATCACAAAGGTGAGATTGTAGACCTTGCCGGGTTCGAGCCCGGAGATCCTCTTTTTAAGGAACATGAAGAGATCGTCACTGTGGTTGTTCCCGGAAAGCATCAAGGCCCCTTTTGTCGTATCGAGAGGTTGGGGCAGTTTCGTGTAGGCAAATACCAACTCGTATCCTTTTTCCGCTCCTACGGGGTAGTCAGCGAAATCACCTATCCACCCTTCCGTGCCGGTCAGGAACTGATAGACGAAGGTGGGCTGACCTGTTGCCGGGGAATCACCGTCGGAGGAACCGCCGCAACCGAACAGAAGTAAAAATGAGAGGCAAACAAGAAAAAAGAGCCTTGTCTTCATCGTAATTATCTCCTTTGAAAATATAGACTTTGGGCAAGCAGTTCGCAGACAGTTTTCAGCCAAAACTCGTCCTACTTTATCTGTGAAAGGCAATTTTTGCAAGACACTGCCCCGAATTTCTGCTCGTGGATCGTCGTCTCTGCTTAGAGTATCAACCGAGGAGCCGGGTTTATACCCATCTCTGTGTAAGGAGATGGATTTGAACGGGGCTCCATTGACTTTGATAGGGGAGGTTGGTAAACAGGCACGAGAATTGAAGTATCTTTATTGCCGGATGGGACATGCAAAGAGAAAAGCCACTTTTGAAGATTGACGGCCTCACCGTAACATTTGACACCTCCGAGGGAGTGGTTCATGCGGTTGACGATGTTAGCTTCGAGATCGACCGAGGAGAAATCGTTGGCTTGGTGGGGGAGTCAGGGTGCGGTAAGAGCGTCACGGCCCTTTCCATTCTACGGCTCCTTCCTGTTCCCCCGGCCCGCATCTCTGGACGGTCAATACGGTTCAAGGACCGGGATCTCCTGCAATTGTCTGAGGATGAGATGCGAACCCTCCGGGGCCGATCGATTTCCATGGTTTTTCAAGATCCCATGACCTCGCTGAACCCCGTCTTCAAGATAGGTTTCCAGATCCGCGAGATGATTCAAACCCATTTCCCTGACATGGACAAGACAGCCGTGGAGGAGCGTGCCATAGAGCTCCTGCGGCGGGTGAGAATCCCGTCTCCGGAATCGCGGATGGCCGCCTATCCCCACCAGCTTTCCGGTGGTTTGCGGCAGCGGGTGATGATTGCCATGGCTTTGGCCTGTGACCCCGAGCTGATGATTGCCGACGAACCGACGACGGCCCTGGACGTGACGATTCAGGCCCAGATTCTTGAGTTGGTCCAGGAATTGCAAAATGACCTTGGCATGTCCGTGCTCCTCATCACCCATGACCTGGGAATCGTTGCCCAAACGACCCAGCGAATAGTGGTCATGTACGCGGGAAAGGTGGTGGAGCGGGCTGAGACCGCGGCAATTTTCAAATCACCCTGCCATCCCTATACCCAGGGATTGCTGCGTTCTCTGCCGGGACGTTACGTGGAGATTGAGGGAAAACGCACCCTTCCCTCGATCCCGGGGATGGTTCCGAGCCTCATCGAACTCCCAAGGGGGTGCAGCTTTCGTGACCGGTGCGATCAGGCCTTTGAACGGTGTGAGCAGGCGATGCCTCCTCTGATGCCTTGTGGAGAGGCAGACCATTTCGTGCGCTGCTGGCGCTATGCCGAAAAGGAGCATTAAATCTTGATGGAATCATCCCCTTTGATGACGGCGGAAGGCATCTATAAAGACTACCCGGTCAGCAGGGGGCTGCTCGGCACTAAGGCCGCCGTCGTCCATGCGTTGAATGGGATCGATCTCGAGATAAAAAGAGGGGAAACATTGGGATTGGTTGGGGAGTCTGGGTGTGGCAAATCGACCCTGGGCCGAATCCTGGCGCGATTGGAAAATGGGTTTAAAGGAAGTGTTACCTTCGAAGGGGCCGATGTGACGACGCTCAGGGGAGAAACCCTGAGGGCTTTTCGGAGGAAAGTCCAGGTCGTTTTTCAGGATCCCTTTTCCTCCCTCAACCCGAGAATGAAGGTGGGGAGTATCATTCGGGAACCCCTGGATGTTCACGGTATCGGCACGCCGGCTGAACGGCAGGAACGCCTTGGCGAACTCATGAACCTGGTGGGGCTTCAGGCCGACCATGCCAAAAGGTATCCCCATGAATTCAGCGGAGGACAGCGCCAGCGGGTTGGGCTCGCACGGGCCCTTGCTTTGAATCCGGCACTGATTATCTGTGACGAACCTGTCTCAGCCCTGGATGTCTCCATTCAGGCACAGGTCCTGAATCTCTTCCTGGAGCTTCAGGAAAAGCTTGGTCTTACCTATCTTTTCATCTCCCACGATCTTCACGTGGTTCAGTTCATCAGCGATCGCGTGGCGGTGATGTATCTGGGAAAGATCGTTGAGCTAGCCTCGAAAAGGGACCTTTATCACTCCCCACTTTCACCTTACACGAAGGCCTTGCTGGCAGCCTCCCCCGTACCGGATCCGGAAAAGAAGCGCCCTGTCGTCCGTCTGGAAGGGGACATGCCCGATCCCATCAACCTGCCATCAGGCTGCCTGTTTCATCCCCGTTGTCCCTTCAAAAAGGAGATCTGCCAGACATCTTCCCCCGCGCTGACGGAGCTGGAGCCGGGACATTACGTCCGCTGCTTCCTCCATAGCGACGCGGTGGAGACCGAAATGTAACTGCTTCGAGCGGGGAATTAGTACTGGTTTTCCGCGTCCTTCCAGACGAGCGCGCACGATTTTATGGAAACATCCGAGCGGCGGGGTTTGATGACGATCTCGTCGATGGGAAAGTTTTCAGGATCGTATTTCATGTCCAGCAGATCGACCTTTTCGTGAAAGGTGTCTTCCAGCTCGGCGAACTCCTGCTCGATGGCCTGGACCCTCGC
>JAOZMY010000115.1 GCA_029934085.1 bacterium
CCCACGATGGGAATATCCACCTTGATATTCTTGCTGATGGAGGTGGGATCGATATCAACATGGATAATCTTGGCGTGCGGGGCAAACTCATCGACTTTTCCGGTCACGCGGTCATCGAATCTCGCTCCAATGGCGATGATGAGATCCGATTCACTGACCGCCATGTTGGCCCTAAAGGTCCCGTGCATCCCCAACATACCCAGCGAAAGGGGGTGCTTGATGGGAAAGGCGCCAAGTCCCATCAGGGTCATGGTAATGGGAATCCCTAATGTTGTAATGAAGTCCCGAAGCTCTTTGGCAGCATCCGAAAGGATGACCCCACCGCCAACGTAGGCAACAGGACGTTTCGATTTATAGATGAGTTCGAGGGCGCGTTTGATCTGAAAGCTGTGACCGGTATAAGTAGGGTGGTACCCCCTAATCTCGACCTTTTCCGGATACTCGAAATTCGCGCTGTCCAATATGACGTTCTTCGGCAAGTCCACCAGGACGGGGCCCGGACGGCCGGACGAGGCGATATAGAAGGCCTCCTTGACAATCCTTGCCAGATCTTTAACATCCTTTACCAGGTAGTTGTGTTTGGTGCAGGAACGGGTGATCCCCACGATGTCCGCCTCCTGAAAGGCGTCATTCCCTATCAAAAGGGTTGGAACCTGACCCGTAAACACAACGAGAGGGACGGAATCCATATAGGCTGTCGCAAGACCCGTCACCGTATTGGTAGCACCGGGGCCCGAGGTAACCAAACATACCCCTACCTTTCCCGAGGAGCGAGCATAGCCGTCTGCGGCATGGACCGCCCCCTGTTCATGGCGAACCAGGATATGCTTGAAATCCGCTTTATGGATTTCGTCGTAGATATTCAGAACCGCCCCACCTGGGTAGCCGAAAATGACTTCCACACCTTCCTTCTTCAACGACTCAATCAGAATCTGAGCGCCCGTCAACTTCATGCGTTTTCCTCTCTTTTACGGTATGCCACGATCTCTCTATACATCTTGTCTTTTAAGGCAAGCTTCATCTTTTTGATTCGATGGACCTCATCCTGCTCCGCAGGGGTAAGGTATGACTTTTTCAGGTAATCTTCCAGTTGCTTCTCATATTCGAGATGCTGAAGCTTCATCTGTCTGAAAGATGAATCCTCTTCCATCAGGCGCTCCATAATCTCTTCATCTTTTAGAGCCATATATACCTCCTTTCAGCCATTAGGGTTGCTCTGAGGGCCACCATGAACTTCCACCTTTCGAATATAAGCCGGCCCTTCAAAAATCTCATTGAATCCCCGTGACATAAAAATCGCCTCCCCCAGTTTTGCCACGGTTCCCCCATGAATCGTGCTCTCCCGAGTTTCACAGGCCACCCCCTTTTCTTCTAAATAGGGGGTCACCAAGGAAACACCATCTCCCGTCAATAGACCATTCTCCGGGGTCAACGATGCCGCGCCCATGTAAGGAACAGCCAGATCGTCCTTTAACCTCTTCAGGGAATTTCCCTGTGCCTCGAATAGTCCATAATATACCAGTTGCTTTCTGGCGTCCAGTATGGAAGCAACGGGACCTTGATGAGGCAACAGTGACATCGCCAGCGCCTCCAGCGTGGAAATTCTTACCATGGGAACATTCCATGAATATGCCAGACCTTTGGCCGTCGCCATCCCCACACGAAGGGCCGTGTATCGACCCGGCCCTCCCGTGACGGAAATGAGGGATACATCCTCACTCCTCAATCCAGCGTCCTTCAATAGGGCCTCAATCTCCGGAAGGATGACAACCGAGTGGGGGTTTTCCCCCTGCGTGAGGCGTTCTCCGATGATTTCCCCTCCGGCACAGAGCCCCACGCTCAATGTCTCCCCGGAGGTATCGATGCCGAGACAGACCATCAGAAAAATCTCTTGAAGTTGAAGATTCGGGACAGGTCATTGTAAAAGGCAAAAACCATCAGAAGGATCAGGAGCGCCAGACCGATATTCTGGGCAATCTCCATTTTCCTCACGCTCAAGGGCTTCCCGAAGATCACCTCGAAAAACATGAAGAAGAGATGCCCACCATCCAAGACCGGAATCGGCAGGAGATTCAGGATCCCCAGATTGATACTGATCAAAGCCATGAACAAGACAAAATTGACCACACCTTCCTTGGCCTGCTGTCCCGCCATCTGCATGATCATAATGGGCCCCCCGATCGTCTTAGCCGGGATGACCCTTTCAATGATCTTTGCGATGCTGACAAAGGTCAGGTAGATAATCTCCCACGTCCGCCGAAATCCCATGCCGATGGCCTTAATGGGACCAACCGATTGCTTAACGATCTCCTGAGAGGCAGTAATTCCGATCATACGGACCTCTTTTTCCTCTCCGAAGATATTCTTGGCCTTCCTGATCTTTGGAGGAACGACAATCGTTAGAGTTTTGCCTTCCCGCTTGATTGTTAATTTTATCGTCTCACCCTTGCTCGAACGGATCGCCTTGGATAGTTCCTCCCAGTTGGCAACTTCCTGCCCGTCCACGGCGATGATTCTGTCACCTGGTCGGATACCCGCATGGTAAGCGGGAAACTCCTTGTTGACGGAACCCACTCGTGTCGTCAACTGGGGAACCCCGAACATATAGACGACGGAGAAGATAAACACGGCGAGAAGGAGGTTGAACAGAGGTCCCGCCACGACCACCGCCATGCGAACCCAGACAGATTTCTTAGAAAATGCGCGCTCCTCCTCCTCGGGTTCTACCTCTTCCTCGGGATCCTGACCAAGTATCTTGACGTATCCTCCAAGGGGAACAGCGGAAATGCAGTATTCCGTCTCACCGTAGGTTTTCCCGATGAGCTTCGGCCCAAACCCCAGCGAAAAACGCAAGACCTTGATGTCAAACCACTTCGCAACGATGAAATGTCCAAATTCATGGACAAAGATTAAAACACCCAAAACAATGATGGCTGAAACAACAGTTATCATGAAGTTTTCCTCAAATGATTTTCGATATAGTCCCCCGCCATACGCCTTCCCTGAAGATCCGCCTCCAGGACGGTCTCCAGTGTAACGTCCAACGGCTCATGGTTATCCATGACATATGATACCACGTCAGGAATCTGTAGAAAAGAAATCCTTCCCCTCAAAAAGGAACTGACCGCGATCTCATTGGCCGCGTTCATAACGGCCGGGAATGTCCCCCCCTTCTCAATGGCTTCATAGGCTAATTTCAAGGAAGGGAAACGGGTGGTATCGGGTTTTTCGAAGGTTAGTTGACCTATCTCCACAAGATTGAGGGGTCTTAACCCCATATCCAATCGTTCGGGATATCCCAGGGCGTAGGCAATGGGGATCCGCATATCGGGAACTCCCAATTGCGCCATCACTACTCCATCGAGGTATTCTACCATGGAATGAATGATGCTTTCCGGATGAATCAGGACCTCGATCTTTTCGGGCGCGATATCGAACAACCAGTGCGCCTCGATGACCTCAAGACCCTTGTTCATCATGGTCGCCGAGTCGATAGTTACTTTCGCGCCCATGTCCCAATTAGGATGATGCAGGGCATCCTGCGGTGATATCGACCGCATCTTCTCCAAAGCCCACGTGCGAAAGGGTCCCCCCGAGGCCGTCAAGATGAGCCTCTGAATCTCACTCTTCGAGTGCCCTAATACGGACTGGAAGATGGCACTATGCTCACTGTCAACAGGAATCAGGCGAACCCCGGCATCGGCAACGGCGGAAATAATCAAAGCCCCTCCAATAACCAGGGTCTCTTTGTTGGCGAGGGCAATGTCTTTCCCCGCCTGGATGGCAGCGAGGGTGGGTTTAAGGCCCGCGGCCCCGACCATGGCGGATAAAACCATATCCACACCTTCACGGGTTGCTACCTCGATGGCCCCTTCTTCGCCAGGCAAGACTTTTGTGAAAGATCCCGCTTTTTTCTCGACTTCGCGGAAGGCCTCCTGGTCTGTCACCGCCACGATTTCCGGGCGGAACTCCTCAATATGTCTGAGAATCTGTTCGATATTGCGGTGCGCGCTGAGACCGACAACCCGGAATCGATCGGGGTAACGACGAACAACCTCAAGGGCGTTTTCTCCAATCGATCCAGTAGCACCAAGGATGGCAAGTGACCGTTTCAATTACGTCCTCAAGAGCAAATAGATGTAGAAAAATGGAATGGTAAAAAGAAAGCTGTCGATGCGATCGAGGATTCCCCCATGACCAGCAAGGATCTTCCCGGAATCCTTTGCCCCTGCGCCCCGTTTCAGCATGGATTCAGAAAAATCACCCAACTGTCCTAAAATCAGAAGGATCGGTGCTAATACCAGGACCTCACGCAAGGTAATATCCACAGGAAGAAACCATTTTGCCACGGCACCCACGACAAGCGCGGAAAGAATCCCTCCGATGACACCCTCAATACTCTTTTTGGGACTGACCTTTGGATAAAGTTTGTGTTTCCCGAACATCGTCCCCAAGTAGAAAGCCCCAGTATCCCCCGCCCATACGAGCAGCACCATCCATAAGGCGCGCCCTCGACCGTGCGGGGTCATCATCAATATCGATACGGCCAGAGACAAAGGAACCACGACGAAGAAATACCCGAGAAAGATGCCGCCGGCGCTCGGAAATGATCGCTCATAGGTGGGCAATATCTTCATTGTAACGATCATCAGGAAAACAAGAATGGCAAAAAGAGCAGCCAGAATCCCACTCGTTCCCCAAAGATACACGGACACAGGAAGCCCCATTCCAAGGCAGGAAAACAATACTTTCCAATTCGGGAAGATAACGGCGGATTCCACCAGGGAAAAATATTCATAGAGCCCAAGTCCTGAAAGAACCATCACGAGCAGCAAAAAAAAGCTCACGGGTAGATAAAATATAATGACAACAACAATCGGGATGGTTATGATTCCGACAAGGATCCTACTAACGTTTTGCATGTAATTCCGATATCTGGTCACTCGTCATTCCAAACCTTCTTTCCCGTTCCTGATAATCCAGGATGGCTTGGATGAGATCTTCTTTTGTGAAATCCGGCCACAGCGTCGGGGTAATGTAAAGTTCCGTATAGGCAAGCTGCCAGAGCAGAAAATTACTCAGACGCAGTTCCCCACTCGTCCGAATCAGCAGATCGGGATCCGGGAAAGGGGCCGTCGTCAGGTAGCTGGAAAAGACATCCGGGTTCACCTCTTCTTCCTTGATCTTCCCCTCTTTGATGTCCCTTGCGATGCGAAGGGCAGCCTTGACGATCTCCCATCGTGCACCGTAGCTCAGGGCAAGGATGAGCGTCATCTTCTCCCCGCCTTTCGTGTCCTCAATGACCTTAAAGAGGGTCTCGCGGACGTTCTCCGGAAGGCGATCGAGGTCTCCAATCGCCTTGAGCCTGATCTCGTTTTTCAAAAGGTTGTCACGCTCCTTCAAGAGATAGTTCCTGAGAAGTCGCATCAGTGCGTTAACCTCTGAGGCAGGGCGACGCCAGTTTTCCACTGAAAAGGCATACAAGGTAAGGTATTGAATCCCCATCTCCCGGCAGGCCTCCACCACGTCACGAACAGCATCGATCCCCTTCTCATGCCCTTTGATACGGCTCAAAAGTTTCTTCCTCGCCCAACGTCCATTTCCATCCATGATAATGGCAATGTGCCTCGGAAGTTTGGCAGGATCGACCTTTGAAAGAAGCTCTTTGGCTCCCGACGCCTTTTTGCTTTTCCCACGCATAACAATTTCTTCCTTGAAAGTTTTTTACCACAATTATCTTGACAGATAAAGGGGAATGGGATATAAATTGTACGTCAACGCGGGGTGGAGCAGTTCGGTAGCTCGTTGGGCTCATAACCCAAAGGTCGCAGGTTCAAATCCTGCCCCCGCT
>JAOZMY010000116.1 GCA_029934085.1 bacterium
TCGTTATGTCCTCTACGGGGGTTATCGGTCAACCGCTTCCGATGGAAAAAATGACGGGGGCCTTGCCGACCCTGGTAGATCGCTTAGGGCAGGCTACGTTGGAGGAAGTGGCGGCGGCCATTATGACGACGGATCGCTATCCCAAGTGGGAAACAGCGTCCCCAGGGGACTTTCCCAGCGTAAAGATAGGGGGGGTTGTCAAGGGGGCGGGGATGATTCACCCTAATATGGCGACCATGCTTGGGTTCTTCTTCATGAACGCGGGTCTAACGTCCTCCGCACTCGATGTATTAACAAAGAGGGCCGTGGCGGAGAGTTTCAACCACATCACGGTGGATGGGGATCAGAGTACCAACGACACGGTGTTGGTTCTGGATAACGGCCCGGTTCAGGAGACAGAGGAGCTTCGTAGGTCGGTTGGGGGTGGGCTCGAAGCCATGATGACATCCCTCGCCTATAAGATTGTGGACAATGGGGAGGGAGTCACAAAGGTGGTCACCCTCAAGGTGGAGGGCGCCGAGACCCTGGAAGATGCCCGCAAGGTCGCTGAGAGCGTGGGGCATTCCCCCCTCGTCAAGACTGCTTTTTTCGGGGAGGACCCCAACTGGGGCCGGATCATGGCGGCCATTGGATACGCGGGCGCTTCGGTAGATCCGGAGAGGGTTACGATTGCCTTTGAAGATGTTGAGCTCGTTTCTAAAGGACGCTGGACAGGGGAAGCGGCGGAGCGGAAGGTAGCCGATGTAATGAAAAAACGTTCTTACACGATCCGCATTACCCTTCAGCAAGGGGAAGCGTCGTACCACCTCGTGACATCGGATCTTTCTGTCGAGTACATAAAAATTAACGCCGATTACCGTTCGTAGGCAGATTTATTGTTTAGTAGATTAAGTAGATAAAACCAAAAGGAGAAACATATGCAGATTTTGAAGATCAATCCCGAAAACCCACAAGGAAGACTGATCAACAAAGTAGTAGAATCATTGACCAAGGGGGAAGTGATAGCGTATCCCACGGATACCGTTTACGGGATCGGGTGCGACCTGTTCAACAAGAACGCCATCGAAAAGGTTTACCAGATCAAAGGTAAACAGCGGAACAAACCTTTAAGCTTTATCTGCTCGGATTTGAGTGATATCAGCCAGTATGCCTATGTGCAGGATTACGCCTACAAGATCATGAAACGTCTCCTGCCTGGGCCTTATACCTTTGTGCTTCAGGCCACGAAACTTGTCCCGAAGATTGTTCAGACCAAGCAGAAGACGGTGGGTATCCGCGTCCCGGATAATCGAATTTGCCTCGAGATCGTAAAAACCCTCGGGCACCCCATCATCAATACCAGCATTACCCACAATGAGGACCAGCTTTTTGACGACCCGGAGCTGATTAAGGAAACCTATGGACATCAGCTGGCTTATATCATTGATGGGGGAATCATTGCCGCGGAACATTCGTCCGTTATCGATTTAACGGGAGACGCCCCTGTCGTTCTTCGTAAGGGCAAGGGAGATGTCTCCATGTTTGAAGAAGAGTAAGGGAGGATTGAGATGAAACGAGAAGTCAAGGCTTCGACCGATTTGATCCCCACCCCCGTGGTGCTGGTGACTGCCCAGGGCCTGGAGGGGCCACCGAACATCATCACCCTTGCCTGGGCAGGGGTGGTAAATTCCGAACCGCCCATGTTGGGAATCGGGGTTCGTTCCAATCGTCACAGCTATAGGCTTCTCATGGAGACCAGGGAATTCTGTGTGAACATTCCCCACGCGGGGATGGTTCGCGCGGTGGACGTCTGCGGGGTTGTCTCGGGCAAGGATACGGACAAGTTTGCTTTGACGGGCCTAACGCCGGAGAAGGCCTCAAAGATCAAACCTCCGCTGATTCTTGAATGCCCCATTAACATTGAATGTCGGCTGCGGCATACGCTCGATCTGGGCAGCCACACTCTCTTTATCGGTGAGATCCTCACCGTTCACAGAGATGAGGCAATCCTCGATGAGAAAGGGAAAATTACCCTTGATAAATTCGCCCCTCTCGCCTATTGCCCTGGTGTCCACGATTATCGCGCCGTGGGAGAGAAGCTGGGTTGGTACGGCTTTTCCAAGGGCAAGATGTCATGACAACTCCCTGGATGGTGGATGTCCACACCCATCTCTTTCCCGATTGGGTTCAGCAGAACCGGCGTGACTACGCGAAAAGAGACGACGTCTTCAAAGAGATTTACGGGGACGAGAAGGCGCGGATGGTAAATGCTGACGAGATGGTCCGGACCATGAACGATCAGGCCGTGGCCGTCTCCGTGGTCTTCGGCTTTCCCTGGGCCGATCAGGGGCTCAACCGGGAGCATAACGATTATATCCTTGAGGCGGCAGAGAAATATCCGAATCGCCTGATTCCTTTTGCCTGCCTCAATCCGTTGGCGGCCGGAGCGGGGGAGGAGGCGTCACGTTGTATCGCCAAGGGAGCCAGGGGGATCGGCGAGATCGCCTTTTACAATGGGGTCATCGATGAGGAAGTGATTACCTGCCTACGCCCTGTTATGGATGTTTTACGTGAGGCAGGACTTCCATTGTTGATCCACACGAATGAACCGGTGGGACACGTCTATCCCGGGAAGAGCATGAAGAATCTTAGGGAGATTGAGTTGCTCGTGCAAAACTTCCCCGACAATACCATCATCCTGGCTCACTGGGGGGGTGGGATCCTCTTTTTTGAGCTGATGAAAGAACTAAAGGAACTTTTCAAGAACGTCTATTACGACACGGCCGCCTCGCCCTACCTCTACCAACCGCAGATCTTTGATGTGGCGGGACGGATCATCGGGTACGATAGGATTCTGCTTGGGACGGATTATCCCCTGATTCGACCGCAGCGATACCTGAAACAAATCACTGATTCCGTGAAAGACGAAGAAAAGATCCAGATGATCTGCCGGGAGAATGCCGCACGTCTTTTGTATCTAAAAATCGAACCGAATTAACGTGGGATCTGGAGGAGAAATTCAATTTGAACGGGAGAATACCTTGATTGTTTGGAATATCAAACTTATATTTTCAAGTGGAGCTAAATTTCTATGGATGAGGAGGCATGAACATGGAGTATGATGTTGTTATTATTGGAGGTGGACCGGGAGGATTAACAGCGGGCCTCTACGCCGCGCGCGGAGACATGAAGACCCTGCTTTTGGAAAAACTTCTGCCCGGGGGGCAGGCTGCCACGACCTATTGGATTGATAATTACCCGGGTTTCGTTGAAGGAGTGTCCGGCCCTCAGTTGATGATGTCCATGAAGGACCAGGCTCTCCGTTTCGGGCTGGAGATCAAGACAGATGAGGCGACGGATCTGGAGATACTTGACGACGGTTTCGCGGTCGTTGGACATGAAGGAAGATACACCGCCCATTCCGTAATAATCGCCGCAGGAGCCACGGTTGCCCAGCTTAATGTGCCGGGAGAAGAGAAATTGCGTGGCAAAGGGGTGTCTTACTGCGCCACGTGTGACGGAGCCTTTTTCAGGGATGAAGAGCTCGTGGTGGTTGGTGGTGGTGACGCAGCCGTAGAAGAAGGAATGTTTCTAACGAAGTTTGCCAAGAAAGTCTATATCGTTCACCGACGGGATCGACTGCGAGCGGCTAAGGCTATTCAGGAAAAAGCCTTTAAAAACGAGAAGATAGAGTTTATCTGGGATACGGTTGTTGAAGAAATCCTGGGAGATCAGTCGGTTGAAGGGGTACGCTTGAAAAACCTCAAGACCGGCGAGACGAAGGAATTGGCGTGCGGGGGAATTTTTATCTACGTTGGAAACATCCCCAACAGTCAGTTTCTGAAGGGCAAAATAGATTTGGATGAACGGGGTTTCGTCCTGACGGATGAACAGATGGAGACCTCACAAAAAGGGGTCTTTGCCTGTGGTGATGTGAGAAAGAAGATTCTTCGACAGGTTGTTACGGCCTGCGGGGAAGGGGCGACCGCCGCCTTTGCCGCGCAGCAGTTTGTTGAGGAGAAAAAGGGAATTGCCTATAAGTAAGTGATAGGCTGAAGCCTTTTAGCCTGAAGTCTGAAGGTAGAAGGTGATGTAAAACACGGGAGGTCAAAACTTCCCGAAAAAGGAGATGATACCATGTGTTTATCGACATTGTATGACGGGGAAATCAAACCTGACAATATCATTATGGAAGACGCGGCGCATGTGAGCGTCAAAAACGGCAAGATTGTTGTTATGGATATCCTCGGGGATGAAAAAGAGCTGAGCGGCTATGAGATTGAGGATCTGGATTTCATGAAACACTACGCCGTGTTGAAAAAAGTAAGCGAGGGATAGTTATGGGGGGAAAAATAGAAAAACTGAAACATCTGTTGCCCCACCTGTTGGAACACAACCTGGATCATGTTAAGGAACACAAGAGATGGGTGGAATTGTGCGAAGAAGCGGGATTGAATGATATCGCTGAAGATCTGAGGCAGGTTGTCTCACATTTTGAGGCTTGCACCCCATTTTTCGAGGATGCGGTTGAAAAGATAGAAAAATTATAAGGGATCAACCCTAAGGAACTGTAATGATTTTCATAAAATCAGATGATGAAGTTGCCCGAATGCGGAAACCGAACCGGATCGTGGCGGAACTTTTGGACTATCTTGGAGGATTGGTCCGTCCCGGCGTTACCACAAAGGAACTCGATACGAAGGCGGAGGAGTTCATCAGGAAACGGGGAGGCAAACCGGCTTTCAAGGGTTATCACGGCTTCCCTGCCACGATATGCGCTTCTGTCAACGAAGAGGTGGTGCATGGAATACCTGGTAGCAGGCGGTTGAAGGAAGGGGATATTATCGGGATCGATCTTGGGGTTGTGATGGATGGTTTCTATGGTGACGCCGCGAAAACTTTTGCCGTAGGCAAGATTGATTCTGAAGCCAAAAGACTGATGGAAGTGACGGAGGCGTCCCTCTATAAAGGGATTTCCCAGGCTGTGGCAGGAAATCGCTTATATGATATCTCTCACGCGGTGCAACAACACGTGGAAGCGGCCGGTTTTTCCGTCGTGAGGGAATTTGTGGGTCACGGGATCGGGCGGCAGCTCCATGAGGACCCCCAGGTCCCGAATTATGGACCACCGCACCAGGGCCCTGAGCTTGAAGAAGGGATGGCCCTCGCCATCGAACCCATGGTGAATGAGGGAACCTGGCAGGTCAAGGTTCTTCAAGATGGGTGGACAGTCGTCACCGCGGATGGGAAGCGTTCCGCGCATTTCGAGCATACTATCGTCATCACCGGCAACGGACCGGAAATCTTGACGAGACTTTGAGGTCGTAATGGCACCGTATCGTTTAAAAAAAGAAGAAAGAAAGACCAGCGTCTCTGAGAATATGTACAAGGGACTTCCTGTGGCGGAAGGGATCGCCATCGGGAAGGCGGATATCTACATCAGCGAACTGGCGGAGATTATTCCCTACCGTCTCAAAGACGACGAGGTGGATCAGGAGGTCGTCCGTTACCGTGAGGCCCTTGAAGAGGTCAAACAGCAGTTAGAGGAGAGCGAGCATCGGATTCGTCGAGATATTGGAGACGAAGAGGCCGAGATTATCAAAAGCCACTTGATGATTGTCGATGATCCCTTCTTTCAGGACGATGTCCCGCGAATGGTTCAGGACGAGAAGCTCAACGCGGAGTTCATCATTCTTCGAGGGATCCGGGCCTTCATGGAGAAGTTTAAGGTCATCGAAGACGATTACCTCCGGGAGCGCGGAAAGGATATCGAGGACATCGGCAAACGTGTCATCCACCGTCT
>JAOZMY010000039.1:0-12147 GCA_029934085.1 bacterium
AAGGCGCCCGCGGCCCACGCCGCGATTCTCATGAGCCTGGAGACGGTCTTCGCTGCCCTGGGCGGATGGCTGATTCTCGGAGAGGTCCTGTCTGCCCGTGCCCTCTTCGGATGCGCCCTGATCCTGGCGGGGATGCTGGCCTCCCAGCTCTACCCCCTACTTCGCTCGGGAAAGTAAAACAACGGAGGCTGGGAGATGGGCTTGACAATTGAAAATCCCCTGTTAGAATGGAGTCAAGATAGAGGGGAGAAACATCAAGTAATGAAGATCGCACACCAGTCCATGGGTTCCAGCTACTATTTCGGCTTTTTTTATTTTTTCGCCGGGAGGGGTCTGCCCATGGGTTGAGGTGTCGTGAGGACACTTGAATTTCAAGGCCGTGGGCGGACGAAGCTCACGGCCTTTTTGTTGTTTGATTTTTTTGAAGGGGTAAAGGGTATGATGATTGGGCATCGAAGGAATGGGAAGGTTCGTGAGAAAGAGTACGGGTACTTTTACTTTTTTACCGGGAGAGGACCACCCGTGGGCCGAGGTGCACACGAAGCACGAACCGCGGGTGGTCCGAAAAGGCCCCCGCGGTTTTTTTTGTCAATCTTTGAAAACAGTTTAAGGAGGAAGAAAAATGTCTGAAAAACAAGTTAAAATTGGGACAGAAACCGTTGTTGAGGGAAAAGCATCAGAAACAGGTGCGGTCGATTCAATGAAGATGGGACGTAATGAGCGACAGGACCAGGAGACGCGGGGGGGGCATTACCCGAAAACGACCTTGAGCCCCATGGAACTGGAATACGCCTTGGCGCGTCCGGTTTAGGCTGTGTATGTAACGGGGGGAGGGTTTTCCGTCCCCCCGTTTTTTTTGTTTCGCGTTCTTTTTCATACCTTTCTTTCCAGATTTTATGAGACATGAACATTTGTCATAACATAATTGTAACAAATGTCTTGACAAATGTTATAATATCGTTTATGGTGATTCCATCTGGGGCGGGAATGGGAGAGGGGAAGGCTATCTCCCATCCACGACGGTAGCCAAAACCGGGGCCATCTCGGATGCTCAGGGATTTGGCAGGTTTCAACCGATGGGAAGTAGTAGGGAAGGAATTTTTGGCGTGAAGAGGCGTATCTGATGGACTTCCGTATTGTTTCCCGAAAGAGAAGGAGAGAGGGTATGAGGAAAAGTGGTTTCAAGAAATGGGCCGGTTTCACGTTAACCGTCTTCGGAATCATCGTTTTCATGTTCTCCGTGTCTGTGATGAAGGCGCAAGCGGGGAAGTGTAAACAGTTGGTGGTCATCTGGAACGCGGGAACCTGCCCCACGGCGTTTCTAAACATTGCCAAGGAGTATACGAAAAAGACGGGGATCGCCATTAAGGGTGCCTTTGTCCCGTATGGTCCTCAATGGCACGACAAGATCGCTTCGGAGTTCGCCGCCCACGGGTCTGGGTTTGATATTGCCGTGTGGGACAGCCAGTCAGTGGCGGAGTTCGCCGGGGCCGGGCACTGTGTCCTGCTCAACGACCGCATCAAAAAGTCCAAGCTCATCAGCCTGAAAGATTTCGACCCCACTGCCCTGGTGCGGTACGGGGAATACCCGGACGGCAGCGGGAAGATCTGGGCCTTGCCTATCAACCAGGATGCCCTGGGTCTGATGTACCGGAAGGATCTCTTTGAGAATCCGAAAGAGAAGGCCGCCTTCAAGAAGAAGTACGGCTATGAACTGAAAGTGCCCGATACCTACCAGCAGGCCAGGGATATCGCGGAATTCTTCACCCGTCCCAAGGAAGGGCTTTACGGATGGGCCCAGTACGGCGGACGGGAATACGACTTCGCCACCAGTTCTTCCAACTGTTTCCTCTGGTCCTTCGGCGGAGAGCTGTGGAACCCCAAGACCCACGAGATCAAGGGCTACCTGAACTCACTTGCCTCCATCGACGGCATCAAGTTCTATCTCGATATGTTCAAATATTGCCCGCCTGGCGGCACCAACTGGGGGTTTGATGAGATCAATAGTGCTTTCCAGCAGGGAAAGGTAGCCATGGCCATGCAGTGGTATTTCTTTTTCGGTTCCAACGCCGATCCCAAGGTTTCCAAGGTGGCGAAGGTTACGGGGTTTGCCAACCTGCCCGGAGCCATCGGCCGCGACGGGAAATTCCGACGTCAGTTCAGTCTGGGCGGCCAGGGCATGGGAATCAACAAGTATTCCAAGCACGTGGAAGAGGCCTGGAAATTCATCGAGTGGTGGGAACAACGGCCCCAGCAGTGGAAATACGCACAGACCTGCCAGAGCGCGCGCAATGACGTGCTGCACAACCCCGAGTGGTACAAGCTGAATGCGTGGAACAAACAGTTTTCCAAGGCCATGCAATACACCAACGACTATTGGCACCTTCCCGAATACATCATCCTTCTCGATATCATGCAGGAGGAGATTACCAACGCCATCTCCAAGAAGAAGACGGTGGAGCAGGCTTTGAACGATTGTGTCAGGCGCCAGGAGAGGGAACTGAAACGGGCCGGCTACAAGATTACACGGACGAAGAACATCCCCGAGGTCCCGGATCAGATCGTGTCTCCCTGTGGTATGGACAAGGTGACCCCCATCGATTACAGCAAGTAGCCGTTTATCTCAGGCGTCGCCGGCAAAGTAGCCGGTGACGCCCTCCTTTAACAGGGAATGTCATGGAAGAAAGCAATACCCTGACTTTGAAGCGTTTCATCATCCTTGCCGTTATCGCGGTCTGGGTCGTCTTCGCGATGGCGCCGCTCGTCTGGCTCTTCATGTCATCTTTAAAGACGCGGCTCGATCTCTTTTCTATGCCGCCCAAGTTCATCTTCAAACCCACGCTTCACGGCTATGAAGCACTCTTTATCACCACCTACGCCGACGGAACGAGGAAGGTTTCCGAGATCATCGGCACCATGTTCAACAGCATTCTGATCGCGGGGATGGGGACGATCCTCGCCGTGGCCCTGGGGACCATGTCCGGCTACGCGGCCTCCCGCTTCGAGTTCAAGGCGAAGGGGGATTTCATGTTTTTCGTTCTTTCCACGAGGATGCTGCCGGCGGTGGCGGTTTTGGTTTCTTTTCATATCATGTATGCGAGGCTTGGGCTGGCGGATACCCGTTTCGGCATGATCCTGCTCTATATCCTCGTCAACATCGGGCTCGCCACGTGGATCATGAAAGGTTTTTTCGACGGGGTTCCCAGGGACCTAGAGGAGGTGGCCTTGGTCAACGGCTATTCCCGCCTTTGGGCTTTCCGAAAGTTGGTCCTTCCCATGGTCAAGGGAGGCATTGCCGCGACGACGGGGTTTTGTTTCATCTTCGCGTGGAATGAGTTTACCTTTGCCTCCATCATCACGACCACCCGCGCCAAGACCCTCCCGGTCAGGATTTCTGCCGCCCTGGGAAAGGAAGGCCTGGACTGGGCCATGGTGGCGGCGGCGGGGATTCTTCTCATCATTCCCATTGTTGTCCTCTTTTATCTTATCCGTAAGCATCTCCTCATGGGGATGACCTTCGGTGTCCTGGGGAAGAAGGAGTAGGAGAGGAAGATGCAGGAACGCAAGATACCCAGGATGTTCAGCGACCGGGCGGTCTGTTATTTTTTCCTCTTTCCGACGCTCGTGCTGCTTCTCTTTCTCCTTGTCTACCCCTTTCTTTCTCTCATCTACAATAGCTTTTTCCGATACTCGGTCCTGAGGGCCGCCGTGCCCGCCAAGTTCATTGGGTTTAATAACTACCTCTTTTTCCTGACGGACGACTACACCTGGCGGCGTTTCGTCTTTACCGGGAAATTTGTCCTCCTCGCCGTTTCCATCCAGTTTTTCCTTGGGGTGGGCATCGCTTATCTCTTTCAAACCAAGTTCAAGGGACGGGACGTCATCTTTACCATGATTCTCATGCCCATGATGTTGAGCCCCATCGTGGTAGGACTGTTTTGGAAATACATGTTCAACACGGAATGGGGACTGGTCAATTATCTCTTGTCCCTCGTGGGGTTGCCAGCCGTGGACTGGCTGGGAAACCCCACCTATAGTCTCTGGGCCACCATTATCGCCGACACCTGGATGTGGACACCGTTCACTATCCTCCTGGCTATGGCGGCCTTCAGCGGGATTCCCAAGTCCCTTTACGAGGCGGCCGACGTAGATGGAGCCTCGGGGGCCTTCAAGTTTTTCAATGTCACGCTTCCCCTCTCGGCGCCAGTCCTGATCATCGCCTTGCTGCTGCGCCTGATTGATTCTTTCAAACAGTTCGACCTCTTCTACGCTTTGACGGGCGGGGGGCCAGGTGATGCGACTCAGACCGTTTCGTTTCAACTCTACAAGACGGCTTTCCAATATTTCTATACGGGAGAGGCGTCCGCTTTGGGGATGATTCTCCTGATCATCATCATCGGGCTGTCCTCGATTTTTATCCGGTATTTGACTTCCCTGGGGGAGAAACAGTCGGCATGAGCGAGAGGAGTTGTCATCTTGGCTGAAGTGACTTTGGAAGGTCTGAGGAAGAATTATGGGAACGTGGCCGCCGTCAAGGGGCTCGATCTCGTTATCAAAGACCAAGAGTTTGTGGTGCTCCTGGGTCCCTCCGGATGCGGAAAGACCACGACACTTCGGTGTATCACCGGTTTGGAAAGCCCAACGGGCGGGCGGATTCTATTTGACGGGAAGGACGTGACCCAACAAAAACCGGCGGAGCGAAATGTGGCCATGGTCTTCCAGTTCTTCGCCCTCTATCCTCATCTTAAGGCGCGGAAGATCATTACCTTTCCTTTGCGCGCACGGAAGGCCTCCAAGAAGCACATCAGGGAAAAGGTGGAATGGGTTGCGGAGATGTTCAAGCTCCACCACCTACTCGACAGGTACGTGGGGGGAATGCCGCCCGGAGACAAGCAAAAGATTGCCTTGGCCCGCGCTGTGGTGCGGGATCCCAACGTGTTGCTTCTCGATGAACCCCTCTCAGCCCTGGATGAACAGTATCGGGAGGAGATGCGTTGGCAGTTGGGCCATATTCAGAAGCAGTTGAAGGTGACGACCGTGTATGTCACCCATGACCAGCGGGAGGCCATGTCCCTGGCCGATCGAATCATTCTTATGAGGGACGGACGGATCGAGCAGCAGGCCCCGCCCGATGAGATCTACCGCAGGCCGGCCAATGTCTTCGCTGCCTATTTCATCGGAAGTCCCGGAATGAACCTCTTTCCCGTGACGCTGGAGGATCGCGACCTTCTTTTGGGAAAGGAATCCCGCAGGCTTCCCATTCCGGAGGAGATTATAAGTAAGCTAGCCGTGACAGAACGGAGAGAGTTTGTCATGGGGATCCGGCCGGAGTTTCTCTCCATCGCTGGAAAGGAGGCCGGGGAAGGGGAGTCCTGTTTCCCCGCCACCATCTTCAGCACGGAGCAGGTGGGAAACTACAAGATCTTCAACTTTCGTGTCGACGATGAGATCTACCATGGAATGGTTCGACGGAAAGGGGTGTTGGAAGGGGAAGGGATGGTCTGTTTCGATATGGCACAGGCACGGTTTTTCAATAAAGAGTCGGGGGAAGCGATCTTTTAAACCTTCAGGGGCGGAGTCACGCGGGAAAGATGTTACGTCTTAAAAATCTATCAAAGTCATTCAAACGGAAACGGGCTGTTGAGAACCTCAATCTCAGGATCCAGAAAGGGGAGCTTTTCGCGCTTTTAGGTCCGACGGGGGCGGGTAAGACTACGACCCTTCGCATGGCCTCTGGACTGGAGAAGCCGGATAGCGGCCAGGTGTTTCTCGATGGGAGAGAGGTGACGAACCTTCCTCCCCAGGAGAGGGACATCTCCTTCGTCTTTGAAGGGCTGAACCTGATTCCCATCTATACCGTCTACGACAATATCGCCTTGGCTCTTCGGTCTCCCATCTACGGGGAGCCGGAGGAAGAAATACGATCCCGCATCGAAAGGATCGCACGGGATCTGCGGATCGATCACCTATTTGACCGAAAGCCCGCCACGCTGAGCGGCGGGGAGATTCAGCGGGTGGCAATTGCCCGGGCTCTCATCCGACGCCCCAAACTCTACCTTTTGGACGAGCCGTTGAGCAACCTGGACCTCAAACTCCGGGAAGGGATGCGAGCGGAATTGAAGGAGCTTCACCAGAGATACGAGTCGACCATCCTCTATGCCACGCACGATTACATCGGGGCCGTTTCCATCGCCGACCGAATCGGCATCCTCCATGAGGGGAAATTGCATCAGGTGGGGACCCAGGCGGAACTGCACGAAGATCCCGCTACGACGACGGTGGCCTCTTTGATGGGAAATCCCGCCATGAACCTTATTCGGGTGGCACGAGAGGGGACGCGTCTGGTCCCCAAGGGCGATTCCTCCTATTCTTTTGAGATGCTCAAAGTTGGGGAGGTTACGGAAGGAATTCTGGAGGACGACCTTCTTTTAGGGGTTTGGCCGGAGGATGTCCAGGTCAGCCTGGAACCCCGGGATGGCTTCTTCAAGAGCCGACTCTACGGGCAGGAATACCGGGGAAACGACCGTGTCATCAGCATCGCCATCGGGGAGGATGAAATCCTGAAGAAGATGGTGGAAAGCAACTTCCCGGGCCACTATGGGGATGCCTGTTGGTTTGCCCTGAATCCCGATCGGTTGTATCTTTTCAATCCCCACAATGGCAAGAGGGTCGTGTGACCTACGGGAGGGATGAAAATGAAAAGTGAAACAGTTCCCTTGGCACTTAAAATCATCAAGATTGCCTATATCCTTGCCTCCCTTTCGATCTTTCTCGGGATCGTCTTCATGTGCCAGCCTTTCAGTATGGAGGTCTATACGTACGGATTCCCCATCGTGCTCATCGGGACTGTGGGGTATATCATTCTGGACCACCTGAAAAAGTAAGGCGTTTTCGGGGATACAGTAGGTTTCTCGGGTGATTCTGCATTGAACAATCGTGGATGAGCTGGTAGAATTAAATAGAAATTCGCCGGCTGCACGGGAAACGAGATAGTCAAAGTCTCGCGGGTGGGCCAGCGTGCTTTGCCGATCTAAAAAAATGGAGCACTTCCATGAGAGGTAAATCGGAAATCCTCAGGCTTGTGGAGATCAGCCGGCTCTATTACGAGGAGGGGCTGACCCAGGCGGAGATTGCGAAAAAACTGGATATCTCCCGCCCCGCGGTCAGCAAACTGCTTTCTGAGGCGAAGCTACGCGGTATCGTCAAGATCGAGATCAAATCTCCCCTGGAAAGCAACGAGAACCTGCTTCATACCCTGGCGGAGAGGTATAACCTGGAGGGGGGGCTGATCGTTCAGACCGGGGCGTCGGAGCCCGCCCTCAAGAAGCGTTTTTTTACCTCCCAGGCATCGGAATACGTGGAGAAGATGATCCACGAGGTGACCCACGTCGGCCTGGGGTGGGGCTCGGAGGCGGGCAGCATCGTGGACGAGCTCAACACGATTCCCCAGGTAACCCAGGAAAACGGAACCGTGTGCCCCCTGCTGGGGAGCGCACCCAACGATATCAAGTGGTTTCAGTCCAACGAGCTGGTCCGTATCTTTAGCAACAAGACGGGATATACGCCCTATTACCTGCCGGCCCCTGCCTTTCCCATGTCCGTTCACAACAAGCGCCTCTTTGAACAGACCGATGAATATCAGAAAGTTTCCTCTCTCTGGGCACGATTGGACATGGCCCTTTTGGGGATTGGGACGTATCCGTCCGTTCCCGACCAGGCGACGGCGGCGCGGTTCGGGAACAAGCTCAGGAAAGAAGGGGCCGTAGGTATGATGGCCACCTACTACTTCGACCGGAACGGCCGTTTCATCGAGAGTGAAAATGATATCGTGATTCGCATACCGCTGGAGGCCCTGAGGAAGACTCGGATCGTCCTTGCCGTTGGAAGTGGGATGGAGAAGATCCATGCTATTATCGGGGCCCTGAAGACGGGCATAATCACTTACCTCGTCACGGATGAAGAGACCGCCCAAAAGGTCATTGAGATGGATTCGTAGCGCAACACCCCTTTGTTATGGAGGAGAGGGAATGATGAAAAAGATGATCAACAAACCTGAGGATTTGGTCAACGAACTGCTGGAAGGCTTTGCGCTGGCCTTCCCCGAGCGGATCAAGTTGATTGGGGACCGGATCGTCACGCGCGCGAATCCGAAGGAAGAGAACAAGGTGGCCCTCGTGACCCTGGGGGGGAGCGGCCATGAACCGGGATTGAGTGGATTTGTGGGGCCCGGAATGCTTGACGCCAGTGTCCCGGGGGAGATTTTCGCGGCGCCCGCGCCGGATCGTTGTCTGGAAGCCATTCGTGTGTCCGACCAGGGTGCAGGAGTCTTGTTCGTGGTCCTCAACCACGCGGGAGACGTCCTGACGGCTAACTATACGATGGACATGGCCATGAAACAGGGACTCAATGTGCGGATGATCTTGATCCATGAAGATATCGGATCAGGCCCACCAGAGGAGCCGGAGGAGCGTCGTGGGCTCGTGGGTTTTTTGCCCGTTATCAAGATCGCGGGGGCGGCCGCCGAGGCGGGCCTTTCCTTGTCCGAAGTTTACGATGTGGCGTCTCGGGTGGAAAGCAACACCCGAACCCTGGCGGTGGGGTTTAAGGGGGCGACTCACCCGGTGACGGGGGAGCTCCTCGCCAACATCGGGGAAAATGAGATGATCGTCGGAATGGGACAGCACGGGGAGACTTGTGGGGATACGCTGCCCATGAAAAGCGCCGACGAGATAGCGGAATTGGTTCTCCCCCCGCTTTTAAAGGATCTCGGCGCGACAGCGGGAGATAACCTGCTGGTTCTCCTCAATGGGGCCGGTGCCACGACCCTGATGGAGCTCTTCATCGTTTACCGGAAGATCCATCAGCTCCTTGGGGAGAGGGAGATCCGGGTGGCGCGGAACAGGATCGGGGAGTTTATCACCACTCAGGAGCAGGCGGGCTTTCAGTTGAATATCACCCGGGTGGATGAGACGCTCGTGACCTATTGGGACGCCCCTTGTGATACGCCGTATTTTACGGTGTGCAAGTAGGCCGTTTGTTCCGTTCGTTTCGTTTATTTCGTTAGATTTTTTATTCTATTTCTTGATTAACATCCTACTTTTCAAGTTGTCGGGAACATTTGTCATAACATAATTGTAACAAATGTCTTGACAAATGTTATTTACCGTGATAGGAAAAATGTGAGAGGGAAAGGGATGCATGGAACAGCATCCAATCAAAGAATCAACAAAGCTGTAAGTTTCCTGAAATTACAGCACAAAACAAAAGGAGGGAAGAGTATTATGAAAAAGCCCCCGGAACAAGCCAAGATGATTTTGTTTGCCTATACCATTCCCAACTACGAAGAAACCGCCCAGTGGTACGAGGAGGCCCTGGGACTGAAATTCCCGGACGAGACCTTCTCCGTCGACCGCCTCGATATCGCGAAGGGCCAGTTGAGCGAAGGTGACGCGATGGTGGAACTGCTCGAGATGGAGAAATGGCGGGGCGTGGAGCCCGGCTACGCCAGCGGTCACATCGGATTTTTGGTCAAGGATATCGAGGCCATGCGGGAGCACGTGAAGAGTATGGGTTGTGAGCCTTCGAAGATCATGTATCCCTTCGAGGGGAACGACAAAGTAAAGATCTGTTATTTCAGGGGTCCCAACAACGAGAAGCTCGAACTGGTTCAGATGGACGAGTAGCTCCCGAGGGCGGAGCGAGCCGAATGGCCAGCGAAGAGGCCAGTTCCTCTAAACAAACTAAGAAAAAGGAGAATCTCAATGGTAATGAAAAAATTTATCAATGACCCGGCCAATCTAACGCCGGAACTGCTGGAAGGTTACAGTATGGCTTACGCGAACAAAGTAGCCCTGGTTTCAGAAAAACTTGTCGTTCGGGCCAATCCCAAGCCGCTGGACAAGGTGGCCCTCGTCACACTTGGAGGCGCCGGCCATGAGCCCGCCCTGAGCGGTTTCGTGGGAGAGGGGATGCTCGACGTGAGTGTCGTGGGGGACATCTTCGCAGCGCCCGGGCCTCCCAAGGTCTTCGAGGGGCTCAAGATGATGAAACGCGACGCGGGGATTCTGTTCGTGGTCCTGAACCACGAGGGGGATGTCATGAGCGCGAACATGGCCGAGCAGATGGCGGAGCGGGAAGGGATCAGGCTTAAAAGGGTGCTGACCCACGAGGACATCGCCCCGGGAGCAGATGCCCCCATTGAGAATCGCCGGGGATTAGTGGGATGTATTCCCCTTTACAAGGTTGCCGGCGCGGCGGCGGAAGAGGGAAAGAGCCTGGAAGAGGTTTACGAGATCGCCGAGCGTTTCAATCAGAATATGGCGACCCTGGCCGTGGCCCTGAAACCCGCCACGCATCCCGCCATGGGAGAACCCATCTTCGAATTGGCCGACGATGAAATGGAGATTGGGATGGGTCAGCATGGAGAGGCCGGAACCGGCCGTAGCAAGATGATGTCGGCCGACGAAACGGCGGAGATCATGATCCGTCAGTTGTCCCAGGCGGTGGGCGCGAAGAGTGGTGATAAACTTCTCGTGATTCTCAACGGAGCTGGCGCCACGACCCTGATGGAACTCTATATCGTCTTCCGTAAGGTGAAGCAGTATCTGAATGAGCAGGGTATCGAGGTCGCTCGTTCCCTGGTCGGGGAATTGCTGACTGTCCAGGAGATGGCGGGGTTTCAGATGTTCGTCGCCAAGATGGACGATGAGCTTCTGAAGTATTGGGATGCCCCTTGTGACACTCCTTACCTCACGGTGCGTTAAAACCTGGAGAAACATGAGATGGAGAAAATTGGATACGATGAAATAGCGTCCATCTTCAATGCTGCTTCGATGAGGATCCGCGAAAATATCAAGGAGCTTTCTGCCCTCGATGCGGCCACAGGAGACGGGGATCACGGGACGACCATGGGAAGAGCGATGGACGCCGTCGAAAAGGCCGTTTCCGAGTCGGCGGGAAGCGACTTGAAGACCCTTTTGTATAACATCGGGTGGGGTGCCATGTGTATCGACGGTGGTTCCACGGGACCGCTCATGGGTTCCCTCTTCATGGGAATGAGTGACGCTGTGGCGGACAAGGAGTCTCTCGACTGCGAGGCCTTGGCCGCCATGTTTGAAGCCGGTCTTGCCGGAGTTCGGAAACAGACGAAAGCGAAGGTCGGTGACAAGACCATGATGGATGCCCTCGAACCAGCCGTGAAAGCAATTCGGGAGGCCTGTGATGCGGGAAAATCCGTTCCGGAAGCATTGGCGGCGGGAGCCGAGGCGGCGATGAAAGGGGCAGAATCCACGAAGGAACTGGTGGCGCGCTTCGGCCGCGCGAAAAATCTGGGTGAGCGGACCCTGGGTCATCAGGATCCGGGTGCTACTTCTATCGCCTTGATGTTCAAAGGATTCGCGGAGGCCTTCAAATAGATAATCCGGAGTGTTTTGGCATGTCCGGTGCAGGTTAGAACCATTCAAAAAAGGAGAAATTAGATGCCCGATGCGGATGAATTAGTTGATTCAAAGCAATTTTATCTGGACGTTCCCCAGAAGACAGAAGGATTCTTTCTCAAGGGGTCCAACAATCTGGAATGGGGAATGAAGGATCGGCTGGCACGCATCTTCAATCCTAAGTCAGGACGGACGGTGATGCTGGCCTTCGATCACGGTTACATCATGGGACCCACGTCCGGCCTGGAGCGGATGGACGTGACCATCCTTCCCCTGGTTGAACACGCCGATTGTCTCATGTGCACCCGGGGAACCCTCCGAACCATCATTCCACCCACCGCCGGAAAGCCCATCTCATTGCGCTATTCGGCGGGAACCACCGTCCTGACGGAGCTGAACGACGAGTGTGTCATGGATATCAAGGAAGCTGTGCGCCTCAACGCCTCCCTCTTGGCGGTGATGGTAGCTATCGGGGACAAGTTCGAGGGGGTAACCATCCGGAATCTCACCCACACGGTGGATCAGGGGACGGAGTACGGAATCCCCACACTGGGCGTGACGGCGGTGGGTAAACAGTTGACACGGGACGCCCGGTATCTCTCTATGGCCTCCCGGGTCTGCGCGGAGAACGGTGCCCACGTGGTGAAGACCTATTTCTGCGAGAATTTTGAACGTGTCGCCGCTACCTGCCCGGTGCCCATCGTGCTGGCGG
>JAOZMY010000039.1:12157-19669 GCA_029934085.1 bacterium
CGTCAACCTGGGACAGGAGGTCCACGCCATCGTGCTGGCGGGAGGAAAGAAGCTGCCTGAGGCGGAGGCGCTGAAGATGGCGTATCAAGCCATCGATCAGGGTGCGGCGGGGGTCGACATGGGACGGAACATCTTCCAGGCCGAAGATCCCGTTGCCATGATCCAGGCGGTTCGTGCCGTGGTCCATGACATGGAAAAGCCCGAGAAGGCTTACGAACTCTATCAAACCTTGAAAAGGAGTAAGTCATGAAGAAAAGCAGGTTTTTTATGGTCCTTTTTATCTGTTTTGCCCTTTTGGTATCCGTATCGGCCCAGGCCGGACGCGTGAACCTGAAGGGGAAGAAGATCACCATGTCCATCCTTGGGATCGCGGGATGGTATCCGAGTAAACTCGGCGTCGACATGTCCCCGGCGTTCGCCAAATACGCAAAGAAGAAATGGGGCTACGATGTGAAGTTTACGTTCGAGGAGGCCCCGTTCACCAGCCTCTTTCAGAAGGCGTCCGCCAGTTTGGCCACCAAGTCTGACGACTATAACATCATCGTCAGCGACAGCCAGTGGCTCGGCGGATTCGCGGCCCCCGGTTGGATCGTCAAGGTTAACAAACTCCTCGAGAGCAATCCCCGGCTGAAGGCCATTAAGTGGTATGACCAGATCGTGGTAGATACCTACATGAGCTATCCCCTGGGTTCCAAAAACTACTGGGGCCTGCCCCTGGAGGGGGACACCATGGTGCTGTACGTCCGGAAGGACAAGCTTCTCGATCCCAAGGAGAGAAAGGCCTTTAAGGCGAAATACGGCTTCGACATGCCAAAGACCTTCGAGGATTTCGAGAAACTGACCATGCCAAAGTTCGAAAAGATACTTGCCTTCTTTACCCGCCCAAAAGAAGGGTTTTACGGTCTCGCGCAGCATACCTCCAAGGTGTATGACTTTGTCTGCACGGCGGCCCATAACTATATCTGGTCCCGCGGCGGAAGGATTTGGGACAACAAGACCGGGCAGGTCTGGGGGATCCTCAACACGGATCAGAACGCCAGGTCCCTGGCTGCCTACAAGAAATCCCTCCAATGGATGCCGCCGGGGGGCGTCAACTACGGTAACTCCCAGATCATGGAGGCCTGGAATAACGGAAAGGTCTTCTGCGCCATCATGTGGGCGGCCGTGGGCCAGTACATGATGCATCCGAAGGGAGGCGAGATGATGATTGTCCCGCCGCCCATGCACCTGATCGACGGCAAGGGGAAACCGAACCGAGTCTATTCCATGGGAGGCCAGCCCTGGGTCATCAACGCCTTTTCCGATAAAGAACACCTCCAGGTGGCCGAGGACTTCATGGAATGGTGGTATACGGAAGATACCCAGATGGAATTCGCCCGCCGCGGCGGAAACCCCGTCATCAAATCCGTGCTGGACAAGAAAGGGTTCGAAAAGATCAAACCCTGGTTCCGTGCCTACAAGTTCATGCTGAGAAGAGACCGGGGGCGGGATTTCTGGCACCATCCCATGTATTCCGTCATGCTGGCCAAGCAGCAAGAGGCATTCCATGCCTATATCTCCGGCCAGGTAAAGGATCCCAAAGTGGCGTTGGACTATGCTGCCTATCACCTTCAGAAGATTCTGTACGAACATGGCTCCACCAAGAAGGCTCCGCCCAAGGAAGGCGCGAAGATTCGTTTGAAGTAGCCTGAACCGACAAACAGGGAAGCGGCGCGAAATCCGCGCCGCTTCCGTCAACGGAAAGGAAGACCATGGACGCTTCGAGCGCGATGGGACCGGGAGATGCGGGGTTCCTCACCCGTTTTAGAGAAAAGTTCCTGTTCCTCGAGAACCCTAAGTATCTCCAACACTTGCTGCTGGTTCCGGTCCTGATTTTCTTCATCGTGTGGAATGTCATTCCGCTCCTCTGGCTGGTGGGACTGAGCTTCTACAAGTATGTCCTCGTGACCGGAGAGCCACTGAAATTCATCGGGCTGACCAACTTCAAGGAGATCTTCGGAAGCTTCGAGATCTGGCACGCCCTGAGCAACACCTTTTTCTTCGTCATCATTGGAACCCTCAGCCAGACGGTTCTTGGGATTATCCTGGGGTTTCTCTTCTGGGACAGCAAGGACCTGCCGGGCCGCCGTTTCGCCCTGACCCTCATCTTCACGCCCATGATCTTGGCACCTCTGGCCACCGGTTCGTTTTTCAAGCTCATCTATGATCCGGTTTTCGGCATCGTCAATTATTTTCTGAAAAGTATTGCGGGAGTGACTATCGACTTCCTCGGATCCACCGCCTGGGCCTTGCCCTCCGTGCTCATTGTGGACACGTGGATGTGGACTCCCTTCATGATGATGATGACCCTGGCGGCCCTCGGTTCCGTCCCTAAGGCGGAGTTAGAGGCGGCGGAGGTGGAAAACCTCTCGTGGTATCGACGCCTCGTCCACGTGGTGCTTCCCCACGGCAAGTTCATCCTGATGCTGGGGATTTTGCTCCGCACCATCGACGCCTTCAAGTCGATGGACATTATCTTCACCATGACGGGGGGAGGGCCGGGGAACGCCACCGAGCTGATCGGCATCACCCTCTACCGGCAGGCCTTCAACGCCTTCACCATGGGCAAGGCCTCCGCCTTGGCCATCATTGCCCTGCTCATCGCTATTTCGTTTACGTCCATTTATCTCTATATCCTGCAGAAAAAAGAGGAGAGCATGTAAATGGAATCCCGGGATCGCAAAAAAAGGATCAAAAGGCGACTTTATCACGCCCTCTTGTGGATTATTTCACTGGTCTTCTTTTCCCCCATCCTCTGGATGCTGATCTGTTCTTTCAAAACAAAAGATGAAATCCTCACTATTCCGCCTAAATGGATCTTTACGCCCACCTTACAGAACTACATCGGCCTCTTTCATCGCATCAACTTTACTCGGGAGCTGATCAACAGCACCTTCATGTCTCTGAGCGCCGTGTTGATCGCCGTGCTGGTCTCCTTCCTCGCCGCTTACAGTTTTTCCCGGTTCAAGCCCAAGGGAACGGACCTCATCATGTTCATTCTTCTCTCCATGCGGATGGTGCCGGCAGCGGCGGTCGTGGTTCCCATCTATCTCCTCTACGCGGCGACCGGCTGGAAAGGGACCTACTCGGGGATGATCCTCTTTTACGCCATGTTCAGCATTCCCTTTTCGGTGTGGATCCTGAAGGGATTCATCGACGGGGTCTCGCCGAGGTTCGACGAGACGGCCATCGTGAATGGGGGATCTCGCATGCACATCATCTTCAAGGTGGTACTGCCGCAGGTCCGGCCAGGGCTGATCGCGGCCTTCATCTTCAACATTATTTTCGTCTGGAACGAATTCCTTTTCAACTACATCATCGGCGGGAAACGGACTATCACGGTGCCGGTGGGGTTGGCCCAGGGATTTACCGTGGGCGGGGGAATCCAGTGGGAGTTCGTCGCCACGCTCACGGCCTTTTACAGCCTGCCGCTCATCATCTTCATCTTCTTTTTCCAGAAATACCTCCTGGTGGGCATGACCTTCGGTACAGTGAGAGGGGAGGTCTAAAATGGGACGCAAAACCAAGAAACCATTCGGCGCGAGAATGCAGACCCTGGTGATTGCCACGATGCTTCTAAGCTTTCTGTTCATCATCCAGGAGTATAGCCTCATCGTTTACCAGATCGGCCTGTTTCTCCTCATCGTGGCGGCCCTGTCCCAGATGGCCTTCGGGAATATCCCCTCGGAAGCCAGTTTCGGGGAGGTCAAGAAGACCCTTGCCGTTGCCTTCGGCATCGTTTTCTGTGTCTTCGGACTCGGAATCCTTTTAGCGCCGGTTCTTGTCAAGATTGGAAGGTAAGTATGGGATCCATCGTAGAATTTCATGGAGTGACAAAAAGATACGGAAAGACGGAGATTCTCAAGGAGCTCGACCTAAAGATCCCCGAGAACGATTTCACGGTCGTCTACGGGCTGCCTTCTTCTGGGAAATCGGTTCTTTTAAGGGTGTTGATGGGTCTGGAGTTTCCTGACGAAGGGGATATTCTCCTCCGGGGGCAGGATGTGCGGAAACGCCCTCCCAACGAGAGGAACCTGGGATACATCCCGCAGGACTTTGCCCTCTTCCCGCAGAAGACCATTTTCGAAAACATCGCGTATCCCCTCCGTTTGATGCGGCGCCCGGATGGGGAGATCAGGGGAATCGTTCAGCGTGCCGCAGAGATGCTGAGCATCGACGATCTCCTTGGGAAACTTCCCACACAGCTCAGCGGGGGGCAGAAACAGCGGGTCGCCATCGCGCGCGGTATCGTCAAGGAAACCGATATCTACGTCTTCGACGACCCTCTGGCCGGACTCGACTTCAAGTTGCGTGAGAAGCTCTTTGACGACCTTAAAATGCTCAGGGAACGACTTTCTTCCACGTTCATCTACACGACCTCCGATCCCTTGGAGACGCTCTCCCTGGCAACTACCGTTGCCGTCCTTCACGAGGGAAGGGTTCAGGAGATCGGTTTCCCGGAAGAGCTGTATATGAATCCGTCCATGCTGTCCACCATGGAAATCCTGGGGTTCCCGATCGCCAACACAATCTCAGGTACGCTTGTCACCCGGGACGGGGAGGTATGGTGCGAAACCGGCCTGTTTTCCTTTCAGGTGGAGCAGACAGAAAGTGGAGAGATGGACGAGGGGAACGGGCAGGTTGTGGTGGGACTTCGCGCGGAGAGCCTTACCCCCGTGGAAAACGAGGGAGAGAGCCTTTTGAAGGCGGAGGTGTTCCTCAGGGAAGATCTGGGGGCCGAGGAAATCGTGACGCTCGATTTCCAGGGAAGGGTCGCGTGGACCATGGTCCAGACCGACGTGGACCGGACCGCCTATGACTTAGGGGATATCATCGGGGTGAAGATTGAAAGCGGCGCGCTGTTCGTTTTCGATGCGAGAAGCGGCAGGAGGATTGGAAAGGGGAAAGGAACGTTACATGTCTGAGGTCAAAGTTGTCAACCTGACGAAAAAGTTTGGTCGGTTTACCGCCCTTGATGGAATTGATTTTTCGTTTCCCGCGGGGAAGGTAACTTGCCTTCTGGGACCATCCGGCTGTGGGAAGACGACGCTGCTGAGGATTATTTCCGGGTTGGAGACGCCGACGGAGGGAAAGGTATTCTTCGGGGACAAAGACGTGACGGGGTTGCCCCCGCGGAAACGCAACATCGGCATGGTTTTCCAGTATCCCGTGGTTTATCGCGGCATTAGCGTCCGAAAGAATATAGAGCTTCCCCTCTTGAAGAGAGGACTGAGCGAAACGGAGCGGCGGGAAAGGGTCGATCGGGTCCTTTCTCTCATGAATCTCAAAGATTACGCTGAGCTGGACAGTTCCCAACTGGACAACGTGGCTCGGCAGAAGGTCTCCGTGGCCCGGGCCGTGGCCTATCAGCCCGATATCATCCTCTTCGACGAGCCCATGACGAACATCGACGCCAACTCAAAGATCCAGTTCAAGCATGCCTTCAAGGAGCTGACCCGGCAGCTCAACCAAGTGATCGTCTATGTGACGCACGATCAGACGGAGGCTATGACCCTGGCGGATCAGATTGCCCTCATGAAAGATGGAAAAATCGTCCAGTGTAACGATCCCCGGACCCTCTACAATGTCCCGGAGGACGTCTTTGGAGGGTGGTTCCTGGGGAATCCGGGGATGAATTTCGTGAAGGAGCGGTGCGAGAAGAAGGGAAGCACTTACATCATCGTGTCCAGGCTCCTGAAGCGGCCCCTCAAGATTGATGCCCCGAAGATGGATGCGGAGGTAACGCTGGGGATCCGCCCCGAGCATATCTGGCTGTCCGACGTGCCCGGTTCCGACGCGGTGGAGGCCATGGTCAAGGATAAAACCCTCACCATCGGGGGACAGTATCTCTATACCCTGGAGGTGGGTGGGGAGAAGATCAAGGTCAAGGTGGGCCATCATTTCGGACGCGCCATAGGGAACACAAAGGTGTGGGTGGAATTGCCCCTCCGACACCTGGTGATTTTCGATGGATCGGAGCGCCGGATCCATGGGGACTTAAGCTTACAATAAAAGGAAGGATTGTTCATGAAGATAAGATTGGGGATTGTGGGAGCCGGGTTCATCGCCGATTTTCACGTCCGGGCCTTGACCCAGGTTCGGGACGTGGAGGTGACCGGTATCGTATCCCGGACCCGTCAGAAGGCGGAGAGGCTCGCCGCGTTTGTAAAGCGCAGCGGGCTCGGGGAGACGGTTGTCTACGAGAACATCAAGGAACTGGCGGATACCGTGGACGCCATAGCCGTCTACGTTCCCAATTATGTCAAGGTGGAGATCGTGGAAGAGATCGTGGACGCGGTCTCGAAGGGGGCTCCCGTCAAGGGTATCATTGCGGAGAAGCCACTGGCTCGGAATATGACGGAGGGGCGCCGGCTGGTCGATCTGGTCCGAAAAGCGGGGTTGAAGACTGCCTATTTCGAGAACCAGATCTTCATGAAGGCCTTAAACAGTCAGCGCGAGCAACTTGAAACCGTGCAGAAGGAAATGGGGCCGCTCCATTTTGTCCGTTCGGCGGAGGAGCATGCCGGTCCCCATGAACCCTGGTTCTGGGATCCTACAAGGCAGGGGGGTGGGGTGCTGTCCGACATGGGGTGTCATAGCATCGCGGTGGGCTGGTATGCCTTGACCCCCTTGGGCATGCCGCCGACCTTTCTGAAGCCGCTTTCGGTCTCCGCGGAATGTGCCCTGCTGAAGTGGGGGCTGCCGGCTTGGCGGGAGAAACTCCGTGAGAAGTTCGGCGTCGATTACGCGAAGACACCGGCAGAGGACTTCACCACAGGGATTGTCACCTTCCAAAACCCGGAAACAGGACAGATTGTAAAGGCCCAGTTCACCGATTCGTGGATGTATGAGAAACAGGGGCTGAGACTCTACATGGACGGGGTCGGCCCGGGATACGCCTTTGAGATCAACACCCTCCTTTCCCCACTCCAGATTTTCATCGGGGACGAGGCCTCGCAGGCGGTAGCGGACGCGGAGATGGCCTTGGAGAAGTCCACGGCCTCACGGGGGCTTCTGGTTGTCCAGCCGAACGAGCCTGATCTTTACGGTTATCCCGATGAGAACGCGGACGCCTGTCAGGCCTTTCGTGAGGGAAGGGACGGTCTTCTCTCCTGGGAATACGGCCTTGAGATCGTGAGACTCGTCATGGCCGCCTACATGTCGGCGGAAAAGGGAAGGGTAATCGATTTGACGGACCCAGATGATCTGAAGGCCCTGGAAACCTACGTTCCCCTGATCCAGCAGGGTAAGGGGCACGACCTGCTTACGCGGTAGGATTTATCCCGTTTTCACGCCGCCTTCCCTTGGGCCCGGTTTTTCCGCTGGGCCGAACGAAGAGTGTGGCGTTTCTGCGCTGATAGGACGATCTTGCGCAGGCGGATGGACTTGGGTGTGACTTCCACCCACTCGTCCTCCCGGATGAAACCGATGGCCTGCTCAAGGGTTAGCGGTGTGACCTTGGAAAGGATGATG
>JAOZMY010000117.1 GCA_029934085.1 bacterium
GAGCATATCTTTACCAAGATCCAGAACGGTGTTCCCCGCAAGCAGGCCGCCGTGGATGGGGCCTACGAGATGGCGGCACCGGTGATCTTGACGGTTCTTACCACGATCGCCGCTTTTCTGCCGTTGTTGTTCGTCACGGGGATCATGGGGAAATTCATGTTCGCGATTCCGGTGGTGGTCATCTCGGTTTTGTCCATTTCCCTCGTCGAGGCAATCTTTATCCTTCCCGCCCATCTGGCCCATCTCAAAGAGCGGAAGGAGAGCCATATTGTCCGTTTCCTGCCGAAATACTTCGATCGATGGCTCGACCTATTCATAGAGAAGATCTATCAACCGATTCTCCGGTGGGCCCTTGCCTGGCGTTGGACAGCGGTGGCCTTGGGGATCCTGATGTTTTGCCTGATGGTGGGATATGTGGCCTCGGGGAGGATCAAGATTGTCTTTTTCCCCAAGGTGGACGCTGACTTCGTGATCGCCGAGGTCAAGCTCCCTGAGGGGGCGAGCGCGGATCAGACCCTCCGGGTTGTCAAGCGTATGGCCTTGAGTGCGGAGAAAGTTCAGGACTATTATAAAAGGCATTACGGAGCCCCTATCGTGAAGCATGTGTCTCTGACCGTGGCTTCACAACCCTATGGCTCGCGCCACGAGGCAGTCAGGAGCACCTCTCCGAACGTGGGTGAGGTGGCTATCGAGTTGGTGGCAGCGAAGGATCGGAAGGGGGTCAACAGCAACGACGTGGCAAACGTGTGGCGGAGGCTGACGGGAGAAATTCCCGGCGTCGAAAGTATTACCTACAATGCCAATCTTTTTTCCGGTGGCGCGGCCATCGATATCCAGCTTTCCTCCGACAATTTTGAACAATTAAAACAGGCCTCAGCGCGTTTGAAAGAGGAGCTTGCCCGGTTCAACGGGGTCAAGGACATCCACGATAATATCGAGGGAGGAAAACAGGAAATCAATCTCAAACTCACCGCCCGTGGAAAGGCCCTGGGACTTAACCTGATCGATTTGGGGTTGCAGGTAAGGGGGGCCTTCTACGGAACGGAGGCGGTACGGATTCAGCGAGGCAAGGATGACGTGAGGATCATGGTGCGGTATCCTGCCGCTGGGAGGGTTTCTCTTCTCGACCTGGAGCGGATGGAGATCGAAACGTCGCGGGGTGTTCGACTTCCTTTGCCGGAGGTAGCCACCTGGACCATCAAACCCGGATATTCCGTCATCACCCGTTCGGACCGACGCCGGGTTGTCGACGTGAAGGCGGATGTGGTGCGAAGTGTGGCCAACGCGGACGAGATCATCAAGGAGCTTCAGGGAGGTTTTTTGGAACGGTTGAAGGCCGACTATCCGGGATTGAATTACTCTCTCGAGGGGGAGGAAAAGGAACGGCGCGACTCCATGCGGAGCATGATGTATGGCTTCATCGTGGCCCTCTTTCTCATCTTCGTCCTCCTTGCCATTCCCTTCAACTCCTACATACAGCCCCTCGTGATCATGATGGCCATTCCCTTTGGGATGATTGGGGCCGTTCTTGGTCATCTCCTTCTGGGCTATAATCTCAGTATCGTGAGCTTTTTTGGGATTGTGGCCCTTACAGGCGTCCTGGTCAACGATTCCCTGGTTCTTTTAGATGCCATTAACAAGCAGGCGACGGCAGGTGCAATCAATAAGGTTGAGGCCGTTGTAGCCGCGTCGAAGTCGCGTTTCCGTCCTGTAATCCTCACCTCTTTAACCACCTTCGGCGGCCTGCTTCCCATGATCACTGAGACCTCTGTGCAGGCCAGGGTCTTGATTCCCATGGCCATCTCCCTGGGGTTTGGAGTGCTCTTCGCCACAGGGATCACGTTGATTTTGATCCCCGCCCTCTATATGATGATTTCTCGGAAGGATGCGTTACCTAATCAGGGGTGAATCATGGATGGACCGGAATCCGTAAAGCTGGATGAACTCTACGAGGAGTTGGGCTATGTCTTTAACGATCGGCCTCTTCTCGCGAGGGATTCCCAAATGGCGTCGAAGAGGTAGTGAAGTGAGGGATCAGGATAGCCCGCATCACGCGCCCCACGGGCAGCCCTCCTTTTGGCAGATGAGCTTGCCTGACAGGCGGTCCGGATAACAGCCCAGGATTTTTTTTCAGATTTCTCTTGACAATGTGACGTGTGATTTTATAATGTGAACCCCAATTCACTGATAGTTGGCGTAGTCCTGTTCGGGCTACGCGTGAGGAGGCGCGATGAAGGACAAGAAAGAATCGAGGCGCGAAAGAGAGAAATTCAGGCAGCGTCAAGAAATGCTCGCCGCCGCTCTCGAACTTTTCTCAGAGAAGGGGTACCACAACGTCTCCATGCACGAAATCGCCGAGAAAGCCGAGTTCGCCATCGGGACGCTCTACAAGTTCTTCAAAAACAAGGAGGACCTTTACAAATCTCTTATCACCGAGCAGGCGGACAGGTTTCATCAGGCCCTCACCAAGGCCATAGAAGAACCGGATGATGAGATTGAAAAATTGAGAAATTACGTGAAGACCAAAAGAGAAGTCTTTGCGGCCAACATCTCTGTCATTCGCCTCTATTTTGCCGAAACCAGAGGAGCGAGTTTCAATATCAAGGCAGGTCTTGATAAAGAAATTCGGAAACGCTACGACCAGTTTATGCACACGCTCGCCGCAGTCTTTGAAAGGGGGATAAAAAGGAAACGGTTTCAGAAGATCGCTGATCCCTATCACCTGGCTGTTGCCCTTGACAGTCTTTCCAACGCTTTTCTTCTCCTCTGGCTTGACTCTCCGGAAGATCATCCCTTTCCGGAGAATCCCGATGTCATCCTGAATATTCTCTTCAAAGGCCTGGTCTATACGTGATTATCCATAGCGTGGGGAGAACTCAAACCCTTTATATTGGAGGAACTAATCCATGAAACGAGAAGAAAGATTTATCTCTAAACCGGTTAAATGGAATCTGGTTTTCGTGGTCCTGTTAGCCGGCCTTTCGCTGACGTCTTGTGACCGTCGCCAACAAACCGCGCCGCCACCTCGGATTCAGGAAGTGTCTGTGGTTACAGTTCAGACGAAGAAGGTCGTGTTGACCACCGAATTGCCAGGGCGCACCTCTGCCTTTCGTGTCGCTGAAATACGGCCTCAGGTCAGTGGCCTGATCTTAAAACGCCTGTTTAAGGAAGGCTCCGATGTCAAGGCTGGCCAGGTGCTCTATCAGATTGACCCCGCTCCCTTTCAGGCGGTGCTCGACAGGGCTAAGGCAACGCTTCTGGCTGCACGGAAGAACGCCAGCCGCGCGCGGGCTGCGCTGGTGGCAAGTGTAGCCAATGTGGCCCGTCAAAAGGCCACCCTTGCGTTAGCCCGGCAGAATCGTAAACGGTTTGAGACTGCATATAAAAGCAGGTCGGTGTCTGCCAGTCAGCGTGACCAGGCTGTAACTGAAGCAAGGGTAGCGGAGGCGACCCTGAGTGCCTACGAGGCCCAGGTGGAAAGTGACCGAACGGCCATCGCCGCTGCGGAGGCGGCCATCAAGCAGGCAGAGGCGGCGGTGAAAACGGCCTCTATCAACCTTGGATACACAAAGGTTACTGCTCCCATCTCTGGCCGGATCGGGAGGTCGAACGTGACGGAAGGTGCTATCGTAACGGCATATCAGCCCGTGCCCCTGGCAACCATTCAGCAACTGGACCCCATTTACGTGGATGTACCTCAATCCACAGCCGAACTATTGCGCTTGAAGAGGCGCCTTCAAGATGGGAACCTCAATCACGGCGGCGTGAATCAGGCCAAGGTTAAACTCATCCTGGAAGACGGAACGGTGTACCCGCATGAGGGGACACTCCAGTTTCGTGACGTTTCGGTGGATCCCACCACTGGTTCCGTAATTCTTCGGATGATCTTTCCCAATCCTGAGAGGATTCTCCTCCCGAAGATGTTTGTGCGGGCCATCATAAAGGAAGGGGTCAAAGAGCATGCCATCCTTGTTCCCCAGCAGGGCGTATCCCGCGACCGCCGCGGAAATCCTTTTGCACTGATTGTGGATGCCAGTGGTAAGGTGGCAATGCGAATGCTTACAATAGACCGTGCCATCGGCGATAAGTGGCTCGTCTTCTCCGGGCTCAAGCCGGGTGACCGTGTGATCGTCGAAGGGCTTCAATACGTGAGGCCGGGAATGCCGGTGAAGGTGATCCCTTCAGGCAAGAGCAAAACAGGGCGTGGTCCCGGGACCGGCAGGAAACCAGCGTCGAAAAAGCGGCCGGATGGAGGTGCCTGATGTTATCAAGATTCTTTCTGGATCGCCCGGTTTTCGCCTGGGTCATCGCCATTGCCATCATGAGTATGGGTGGCCTGGCCATCTATTTTCTGCCTATTTCACAGTATCCAGAACTCGCGCCGCCGGTCATTGCGGTGGAAGCCTTTTATCCTGGCGCCTCGGCCGAGACCGTGGAAAGCACCGTCACGCAGATCATCGAACAGAAGATGACAGGCCTGGACAAGATGCTTTACCTTTCCAGTGAAAGTTCTTCCTCCGGAGCCTCACGGATTGAGCTGACCTTTGCTCCGGGAACCGATCCGGATCTCGCCTGGTCCAAGGTGCAGAACAAGCTCCAGTTGGCCCTGGCGAGTTTGCCGGAGGTGGTGCAGCGCCAGGGGGTCAAGGTCAGCAAATCGACCCGGAACTACATGCTGGCTGTCGGGATTATTTCAGAAGATGCCAGCATGAACGGCAATGACCTGAGGGATTATGCCAAATCCAACCTGGAAAAGGTGCTGGCGCGGATCCCAGGCGTGGGTGAGGTGGAGGCCTTCGGTACGGAATACGCCATGCGGGTCTGGCTCAACCCCAATAAATTAACCAATTATCATCTGACGGTGAATGACGTCATTTTGGCGCTTCGTGCCTATAATGTGGAGGTTTCCGCCGGCCAGTTCGGAGGCGCTCCAGCGGTGAAGGGCCAGCGCCTGAACGCCTCCGTCATTGTCCAGCATTACCTCCAGACCCCGGAGCAGTTTGGCGCCATTCCCATTCGGACCAATTCGGATGGATCCGTCGTGCGCATCCGGGACGTGGGACGAACAGAACTGGGAACCGAACGTTATGATGTTGTGGCCCGCTATAACGGCAAACCTACCGCCATGCTGATGATCCGAAAGGAACCCGGCGCCAATTCCCTGAAGACGGCCGATCGCATCAAGAAGAAGCTCAAGGAAATGAGCCGCTACTTCCCCCCCGGCATGAAGGTGGTGTATCCCTATGATACCACCCCTTTCACCCAAGTGGCCATTCACGAGGTAGTCAAGACCCTGTATGAGGCCATTATCCTGGTCTTTCTGGTGATGTTTCTTTTCCTTGGGAGCTTTCGCGCCACCCTGATCCCGACCATCGCGGTCCCGGTGGTGCTTTTGGGGACGTTTGGTGTCCTCGGAATTTTGGGATTCTCGATCAACATGCTGACCATGTTCGCTATGGTCTTGGCGATTGGTCTCTTAGTGGATGATGCCATTGTGGTGGTGGAGAACGTCGAACGCATCATGGCGGAAGAGGGGCTTCCCCCAAAAGAGGCGACGGCCAAGTCCATGGACCAGATTACCAGCGCCTTGATCGGTATCGGGCTGGTGCTTTCGGCCGTCTTCGGCCCCATGGCCTTTTTCCCCGGCTCCACCGGGATCATCTATCGCCAGTTTTCCGTGACCATTGTCTCCGCCA
>JAOZMY010000118.1 GCA_029934085.1 bacterium
AGTATTAGAAAGGAGGTTGAACGGTGAAAAGAGTGGTTTTTCTTGTTTTCGTCGTTCTTTTAATTCCATCCTTAGTTTGCAGCCAGGGTCTCGTGACGGGCGCGAAGAGGGATTTTGTCCCCGGCGATAAGGTCCTTTTCGCGGAGGATTTTTCCTCTTGTCCTGTGGGTGAGCTTCCCCAAAAGTTCGAGAAGATCACCGGAGCGGGCGAATGCGTGAGGTATGGAACCCGGATCTGGTTTTCAGCTATCAACGGGAATACTGGGCTGCTCAAAAAGATCGCGCTTGGGGGTGACGAGTTCTCCGTTGAATTCGATGTCCTGTTTCTGAAGGGGGAATGTGGTGAGATGAGTGTGAACCTCTTTTCCGGGGACAAAGTCGGAGAGAAGAAACTTTCCCCCTATGAGCTCCGTATCGGCCCCGGCTGTACCGGTGAGGCTGTCTACGTGGGCCTGCAGGAAGTTGGGAGGATTTATAAATCGAAGTATAAGAGCTTGAAAAAACAGCTGCACGTAGCGGTCCAGGTGCGGAGGAAGCAGTTTCGTGTGTTTTTGAACGGCAGGCGGTTGACGATGGTGCCTTTTTCTGGGAACGTGCGTTCCGTAGGATTTTTCCTACGAGGGAAATACAGTCAACTCATTTCGAACATCAGGATCGCCAAGTATTCTAATGCGGAGGAAAGGCCCTCCCCCGAAAAACTCGGTATCAAAATGGAGAAAACAGCCGGGGGGACAAAGCTGACCATTCCGGAGAGGGTTCTTTTCGATTTCAACAAGTTCTTCCTGAAGGACAAGGCGAAGGAGGCCCTGCACGTGGTCGCGGGGATCTTGAAGGAAAATCCTGGAAAGAAGGTTCGTATCGTGGGCTATACGGACAACGTTGGGCCGGATGCCTACAACCTTCGCCTCTCCCTCCAGAGGGCGCAAAGCGTGGCCGATTACCTGATCTACGTGGAGAGGGTCGAGAAGGACCGGATCAAGATCGAGGGCAAGGGCAAGTCCAACCCCATCGCCGACAATACGACCGAGGCGGGAAGGGCGAAGAATCGCCGGGTTGAGATTGAGATCTTTTGAAATTTGAGTTATGAATGTTTCGAGGGGGGGTAAATGATTTTGGAAGCGGGATCTTGAAGCCCGGAACGAAGTTCAGCTTCGTTGTGTTTTTGCCTATATTCATTGGGCTGATCCTTGTGATTCTACTCCTCCTGCCCAGCGAGTTGTTGATGTTTTTGATCAGTGTTTCGGATCCTTCGATTTCATGGGCAAAGGGGGTCAAGGGACTGGTATGGGGGGTGGCCCTCGTTGGAACGGTTGCGGTTCTTTTCCTCACTGGCCGCATGATTTTCTCCGCTTTTTCCCGACAAGTGTTATCAATCAGAACTCTTTGGATAAGTGTATGGACCATTTTTACCATTTTCTCGTTTGTTTTAACATGGGCAGGCGCATCGATTTTGACGAGCATTGGCGCTTCGGATTATGGAACGGGCGAGTTTTTCATGATGACGGCGAAATTCGCCGGCACTGCGATGGTAGGGTTACAAGTGGGTATCTTTTTATGGTTGTTTATGGCAAAGCGCATCCTGGGGAATATGAAGCTGTTCAATGCTTCTTGACACCTTCAGACGGTTCTTCTATGATTAAAACCGTGTTTAGATATTTGTAAAAAAAGGAGGTGAGGCTTCTTCCAAGGGTCGTAAGGTATGATAATTTTTAAAAACGTCAACAAGTGGTTTGGTTCTCTTCATGTTCTGAAAGACATTAACCTTCACATCCATCCCGGCGAAGTCGTTGTCGTGTGCGGGCCGTCCGGCTCAGGGAAATCGACACTCATCCGCTGTATCAATCAGTTGGAGCCCATTCAAAAGGGTGAAATCTATGTGGATGGTATCCAAGTCAACAAACGTTCCACCAATTTGACGAAGATACGTAGTGAGATCGGATTCGTTTTCCAACAATTCAATCTCTATCCCCACCTGACTGTTCTCGAAAACGTGGTCCTTTCACCCATTAAGGTCAAAAAGGTTCCTCGGAAAGAGGCGGAGGAGAACGCCCTGCGTCTCCTGGAACGGGTTGGGATTCCGGACAAGGCGAACGACTATCCCTCCCAATTGTCCGGGGGGCAGTGCCAACGTGTAGCCATCGCCCGGGGGCTGGCCATGAATCCCAAGGTCATGCTCTTTGATGAGCCGACCAGTGCCCTGGATCCGGAGATGATCAAGGAGGTGCTGGACGTAATGGTGGAGCTCGCCCAGGAAGGGATGACCATGATCGTGGTGACCCACGAGATGGGGTTCGCCCGCCAGGTGGCGGACCGTGTCTTCTTCATGGACGAGGGACAAATCGTCGAGTCGAATACCCCCGACGAGTTTTTCGATCATCCCGAGCATGAGAGAACCAAGGAGTTTTTGAGCAAAATCATAACCCATAATTAAAAGGAGGTTTGGTATGAAGCGTTTTTTGAAGCTGTTTATCGTCTTGTTTCTCGTCATGGGACTGGTCTATCCCGCCGCAGCGGACACCCTGGATAAGATTATCCAGCGCGGTGAGTTGCGGGTAGCCGTTCAAACCCAGGGCCCTCCCTTTTCCTTCGTGGACAAGAACGGGGTCCGGACAGGAAGCTCCGTGGAGCTCTGCCGGATGATGGCCAAAGAGATGGGTGTCAAGATCAAGTTCCTCGACTATGACTGGGATGGTCTGATCCCCGCCCTGATGTCCAAGAAGGCGGATATCCTCGCCGCGGATATGACAGCGACGTTGAAGCGGGCCCTGAAGGTCTCTTTTACCGATCCCTTCTATCTCTCCAAGAGCGTGATCTTCACCAAGAAAGAAAACGCCTCCAAGTTTCAGTCTCTCGATGACTGTAACAAAAAGGGGGTTCGCGTGGCCGTTCTGCTGGGTTCCACCGGAGAGACGGACGCCAAGCGTCTCCTCTCCAACGCGACCATCAAGCCCTACAAGGGTGGCGGCCCTCTCCTCATCAACGCCGTGATCTCCGGCAAGGCGGACGTGGGCGTGAACGACTTGTCGGCCATTCGGGGGCAGATGCAGAACTTTCCCAAGGATTCCATCGCGATTCTTCCCATGGCTTTGAGTGCTCAGCCACTTTCTTTCGCCGTGCGCCCGGAGGATACCCACCTGCTCCAGTGGCTCAACCTCTTCTTTTTCTGGATCCGAGGAGACGGGCGACTGAAACAAAACTTGGATTACTGGGTCAACTCCAACCGCTGGCGCCAGGATCACTAATCTCCCCACGGGGGAGGCGTGACGCCTCCCCCTTTTCTTGCCGAAAGGGCGTATTTTGCTCGAGCATTTCAGCTTCAGGGTCATCGGTCAGTATCTACCCCTTTTTCTCAAGGGCCTGTGGGCCACATGCTGGATTTCGGGGATCAGCATCTTCTTTGCCCTGATTATCGGGGTCGTCGCCTGCGGCATGCGTCTGTCGAAAAACAAGTTTTTCCAAAAGCTCGCGGGCATCTATATCGAGTCCATCCGTTCCACGCCGCTTCTGGCCCAGCTCTACTTCTTCTATTTCGGGTTGCCGAGCCTTCATGTCAACCTCAACGAGGTCCAGACGGGCATTCTGGCCCTGGCCCTCAACAGTGGGGCCTACATCGCGGAGATCGTCCGCGCCGGAATCGTTTCCATTCCCCACGGGCAGGTAGAGGCGGCTACCGCCTACGGGCTCAACTATTTCCAGCGGATGCGTTACATCATCCTGCCCCAGGCCCTGGGAGTCACCATCCCCGCCCTGCTGGGACAGTTCATCGTTCTGGTGAAGGATAGCTCCCTCGTTTCGCTCATCTCCGTGCTGGAGCTAACCCGCGCGGGGCAACTCATGGCCTCGGAACGGTTCATGCCCGCGGAGGGGTTCTTCACCGTCGCGGCCTTCTATCTTCTCATCTACTATATCCTGAAATACCTCTCCAACTGGTGGCAGAATCGACTCATCTACATGGAGGGGCACTGACATATGATCGCCGTCTATTTCAAAGGACTCATGCATACCTTTCCCCTCTTTCTCAAGGGGCTGTGGGTGACCATCCTCGTCTCAGGGGTCAGTCTCCTGGCGGGGACGCTCTTGGGGGTCATCTGCGGTATCCTTCGAACCGTCAAGAAATGGGGGATCTCTAAGATCATGGGCTTCTACGCCGACTACATGCGCGGCGTGCCCTTCCTCGTCCATATCTTCATTATCTATTTTATCCTGCCCGAGGTGGGCATTCAGCTCGATCCTTTTCCCGCTGCGACCATCGCCCTGACGATTTACGCGGGGGCCTACATCAGCGAGATCGTAGCCGCCGGCATCCTGTCCGTCCCCAAAGGGCAGTGGGAGGCGGCCACGGCCTACGGCCTGAATCCCTTCCAGCGCCTGCGCTACGTCATCTTCCCCCAGGCCATCCGCGTGATCCTACCGCCGCTGGTGGGAGAATATGTCCTGCTCGTGAAAGATTCTTCCATCGTCTCGGTCATCGGTCTCACGGACGTTACGCGGGTGGGTTGGCTTACCGTGCAGCGCATCCCCGAGGGCTTGATGGTCTTCGGTTTGGTTGGAATCCTCTATTTCGTTGTCTGTTATCCCATGATCCATCTCTCCCACTACCTGGAGGAGAAGGTCAGCTACGAATCCCACTGATTGTAAGGAGGTTGTGATGGGAACCATTGCGAAACTCGATGAACTGTTGGAGAAAAGGGTTTACCTGGCCCAGCTTCCCACGCCGATTCAGAAGCTGGAGCGGCTCTCGGAGGAACTGGGCGTCGAGCTTTACGTCAAGCGGGACGATTTGACGGAAAGTGTGGCCTCCGGGAACAAGATACGTAAACTGGAATATCTTCTATATGACGCTCGAGAGAAAGGGTGCGACACTCTCATCACCTGTGGAGGCGTGCAGTCGAACCACTGCCGGGCCACAGCGGCCGTGGCAGTCCGCATGGGGTTTGCCTGTCACCTCCTCCTCCGCGGGGACAAACCGGAAATTCCTGACGGGAACTACCTTATCGACCGGATCCTGGGTGCCACCGTCGACTTCTACAGCCGGGAGGAGTTTCAGCGCCTGCCAGAGATTGAGCAAGCGACCGTCGCCAGGCTGGAAAAAGAGGGCCGCCATCCCTACCTCATCCCCATGGGTGGTTCCAATGCCACGGGGAGCCTGGGATATATCCGGATGGTCGGGGAACTCAAGAACACCGAAGAAAGGTTCGACGCCATCTACTGTGCCCTCGGTTCCGGCGGGACCTACGCGGGGATGATGATCGGCCTGAAACACCACGGGATTTCCGCCCGACTCCATGGAATCGCCGTCTGTGACGACGTGGCCTACTTCGAGGCGGAGGTTAAAAGAATCCTTAGTGAATTTGATCAATGGTATGGGGTGAACCTCCCCGAAGATGCCTTTGACATGGCCTTCGACGACCGGTTCGTGGGAATTGGCTACGCCCTGAACACCCCGGAGGAGCTGACAGAACTGATCCGTATCGCCCGCCTGGAGGGTCTGATCCTCGATCCTGTCTATACCCTCAAGACCTTCCTGGGAATGATGCAGCAGATCAAGGAAGGTGTTATCCCGGAGGGCTCAAAAGTCCTGTTCATCCACACCGGCGGGCACTACGGCATCTTCCCCAAGGGGGAGGAGTT
>JAOZMY010000040.1 GCA_029934085.1 bacterium
CAGAGAACGTATCCTCTACGATATGGAAAAACGTAGAGAATTGGATGCCGCGTAGCATTCAACACTTACCGAGAAAACCGGGGGTTCTTCCCCGGTTTTCTTTTTCTCAGCTCCCTTTGGAGAGGCCTCAACCTTGCAAATTTTCTCTCTTTGAGGTAAAAAAGGGTGTTAAGAAAAAAGTTCGAGGGTTAAATGATGCGACCAAGAGTTTCTACTGCCATTTCCGTTTTAGCAGCGGTTTTCTTTCTGGTCTTCGCCATAGATGGACTATGTGGAGTCGTTCTGCAAAAACAGACCTACATGCTCATCCCGGGCAAGGGAAGGACACGCCTCCTCCAAAGCTGGACCGAATACGCCCAGGGCAATAAGGTGGCAGTCTACCAGAAAAACGCTGTCTTCATCACGGATATCTCCACGAACACCCTGATCAACATCATCCCATCGCGCAAAATTTACGCCGTGAACGACATCGACGAGTTCATCAGAAAGATCAAGAAAATCGTCGAACAGGTTAAGGCACAGCAGCCGTATCAAAACAATACGCCCAATGCCCCTTTGAATGTTACCGTGAAAAATACGGGGGAAATAAAGAACTTTCTCGGATATCCCTCAGAACACGTGGAGGTCTACACAAACAACAAAAAGGTCCGCGACCTGTGGCTTACAGATAAGCTTCCCCTGAGCAAGGAAATCAACGTGGACAAGGCCTTCGAGAAACGAGCACAGATCGAGGATATCTTTGTCGAACTGTCCGGGACCAAAGACGTCGAGGCGACACCGGAATACAAGGCCCTCTTCAAGGGGGGAAAGATCTCCATGATGACGATCAGCTACAATCTTGGGTCAGAAGAAATCGAACGGGTTACCCAGGTGGAGATTACCCAAATTCCCCAACATATCTTCGAGGTCCCGGCAGGCTTCAAAAAGGTCCCCATTGAACAATTTATGCGCCACTGAACCGGCGGGCAATCCTGAGATTCGCGAAGTTTCTCGTAAAGGAATTCTCTAATGTTCAACTGTTACATCTTCGATTGCGACGGGGTTCTTTTCGACTCCCTCCAGGCCAATATTGAGTTTTACAACTACCTTCTTGAATCATTCGGAAAGCCCCTCATGACCCCGGAACAGATTCACTACATTCACATGGCCACCGCCGAGGAATCCGTCGACTACCTTTTCAGGAACGACCCGCGCAGGGAGAAGGCACAGCAACTCCGCCTCAACACCGACTATCACCGCTTCATCCCCTACATGAAACTGGCCCCTGGAGCGAGAGAGGTCCTTGAATCCTTGAAGGATCAGGGGAAAAAATTGGCCATTTGCACCAATCGAAGCACGAGCATGGAAGCCATCCTTCAACAGTTCGACCTCGAGGAGCTTTTCGACTGCGTGGTCACCGCCCTGGACGTGAAAAAACCAAAACCAGATCCGGAAGGCCTGCTTCTCGTTCTTAAAACACTCAACACCTCACCTGAAGAGGCCCTCTATATCGGGGATTCCCCCCTGGACGAGGAGGCGTCCCGCCTGGCTGGAGTCCCATTCACAGCTTATCGATGCCCAGATTTAGAGGCCGATTATCATATCGACACCTTTGAGGAAATTTTATCCCTCCAACCCATGACCAAAGGAGTCCGCCATGCCCATATCAACCGGTATTGAGGTTCTTCAAAAAGCACACAAGGACAATTACGCCGTTGGTGCCTTCAACTTCAACAACCTGGAAACCCTTCAGGCCATTCTCGAGGCGGCGGAAGAGCTCAACGCCCCCGTCATCGTAGAAACCTCGGAGGGCGCCATCCATTACGCCGGTGCCGACATGCTGTTTCAGATGGTAGAGGTCCTTGCCCACAGAATCAGCATCCCCGTGGTGATGCACTTGGACCACGGCAAGGATTTCAACATCATCATGGGCGCCTTGCGGGCCGGCTATACCTCCATCATGATCGACGCTTCCTCACATCCCTTTGAGGAGAACATCCGGCAGACAAAGAGGGTCGTGGAAATCGCTCACGCCATGGGCGTGTCGGTGGAAGCAGAATTGGGGACCTTGAAGGGAATCGAGGACAATGTCTCTGTAGATGAGCGTGATGCCACCCTCATCCATCCGGATCAAGCTGTGACCTTCGTCAAAGAGACCGGCATCGATTATCTGGCTCCCGCCGTCGGGACCTCTCACGGCGCTTTCAAATACAAGGGTGAATCCAAGATCGACTTCGAGCGGCTGAAAGAGGTCAAACGGCTGACGAAAATCCCCTTGGTTCTTCACGGGGCCTCCGGGGTTCCGAGCAGCCTGGTTGAGAAAGCCGAAAAATATGGGGCAAAACTGGCGGGCGCCAAGGGGGTCAGTGACGAGGTTCTCAAGGAGGCGGTAGCCTGCGGCATTAACAAGGTCAACCTGGACACGGATTTGAGAATAGCCACCGTCGGGGCGATCCGCGAGGTCCTTGCGGAGCATCCGGAAGAAATCGATCCCAGGAAGATCCTGGGGCCCGCGAGGGAGGCAATGAAAGAGGTGGTCAAACACCGGATACAACTCCTTGGTTCCGCTGGAAAGGCAAACGTATAACTAAAACCACAAAAGGAGAAATTCATGGCAGGTGTAAATAAGGTTATCCTAATCGGACATCTCGGGGCGGATCCGGAGATTCGCTACACGGCGGATGGGACGGCGGTCGCTACTTTCCGACTCGCCACGACCCGCCGATGGACCAACAAGGATGGGGAGCGCGTCGACCAGACGGAATGGCACCGCATCGTGGCGTGGCGGAGACTCGGAGAAATCTGCGCCCAGTACCTATCCAAGGGGAAACAGGTCTACATCGAAGGCAGGCTCCAGACCCGCTCGTGGGAAGACAGGGACGGGAACAAGCGCTGGACCACGGAGATTATCGCGGAAAACATGCAGATGCTCGGAAAAGCGGGAGACGTCATGGACGTCCCGGAAGAGGCCCCCAAGGCACAAGAAGACCTGGTAGATGAAACGCCCCTTGACGACGATATCCCTTTCTAAGAAAAACTGCCTGGACCGTCAAAAGGAAGACGCGTAAGCTCTCTGCCTCATTCGGATACTCAGTAGAATTCCCATGGCGAAGAGATTGGTTAAGGTTCCCGATCCGCCATAGCTGAAAAAGGGAAGCGGAATTCCGACCACGGGCATGACCCCGATGACCATCCCGATGTTGATGATAATCTGCCAGAAAAACATGGCGGTAATGCCCACGGCCACCACTTCCCCAAACCTGTTACGGGCGCTCCGGGCCACCTCCAGCCCCCAAAGAATGAGAATAAAGAGGAGCGCTATCACGACCACAGACCCTACAAACCCCCACTCTTCGGCGAGAACAGAAAAGACGAAATCGGTATGATGTTCCGGGAGGAACTCCAGTTTGCACTGGGTCCCATGGAGGAAACCCTTCCCCCACATGCCTCCCGATCCCACCGCTATCTTGGATTGAATGATGTGGTATCCCGCTCCTAACGGATCCCGATCCGGATTGATGAAGGTCAATAAACGGGCCTTCTGATACGGTTTGAGAAACCGCCACATGACCGGCAACACCGCCAAGCCGGCCACACAGAGTCCCAGAAATGCCTTCCAGGGAATTCCCTCATAAAGCAAAACGGAAATGAAAATAAAAAGGAGCAAGAGGGCCGTTCCCAGATCCGGCTGCTTTACGATAAGAGCCGTGGGAATAAGCGCCAGAATGGAAGGAATGATCATGTGGCGCAGGGGAAGAATTTCCATGGACTTTTTGAGCTCATAGTAATATCCCAGGACGAGGATCAGTGATAGCTTGGCCAGCTCTGAAGGTTGGAGAGAAATGGGACCCAGGCGTATCCATCTCTGCGCCCCGGAGGTAATCATTCCGTAAACATCGACCAGAACGAGAAGGATGACAGAAATAATGTAAAAGATGATGGCATTCTCCCGGTAAAATTCGTCGCTGATCGCCACGGCAATGAGCATACATACGAGCCCTGCACTAATCCAAATAGCCTGGTGATAAAAGTAGGTATGGTCGGTCCCCCCTTTCGCTAGGGTAGCGCTGTAAAGGTTTATCAGGCCAAAGGCGAGAATCGTGAGGATCAATCCAGCCAATCCCCAGTCAAAATCTTTGATCAACTTCCGGTCAACCCTGAACATCAGTAAACCTCCGGGCCGTCAAAGTAGAAACGTAAAAATTTTCCCGCGATAGGGGCCGCAGTATGACCGCCATGTCCCCCGTGCTCCACGATGACGCTCATAGCTACTTCCGGGGCCTCGCTCGGGGCATAGGCCACGAACCACGCATGGTCCTTGAGATGGACCGCCACCTTCTTCTTTGTGCCGGGTTTTCTTTCGATCCGAACAACCTGGGCCGTCCCCGTTTTCCCACTCACGTTGATCCCTTCCAGTTTCGCGCGGTGCGCCGTCCCGTGCTTCTCGTTGACTACCCCCCACAAGCCCGACTTTACGATTTCAAGGACCTGCCTCGACACAGGCAACTTGGATACCACCAGGGGTTTCCTCGATTTGACGATCTTTCCATCGGTATCCTTTATCTCCTTTACAATCAAAGGACGCCTCAAAATCCCGCCATCCGCGACCGCCCCCATTAGCATCGCCATCTGAAGGGGTGTCGTCAGGACATATCCTTGACCTATCGCGATGGACAAGGTCTCGCCCTCATACCAGGGTTCATGAAATCGCTTTTTTTTCCACAAAGAATCGGGGATTAAGCCTGCCTTTTCATGGGGAAGGGCAATGCCGGTTTTACGCCCCAGACCGAAGGCCTTGGCATAAAACGCGAGCCGATTGATTCCCAGCTTTAATCCAACCTGATAGAAGAACACATCACAGGACCCCACGATCGCCTGGTGGATGTTAATCCATCCGTGCCCCGCCTTTTTCCAGCACCGATAACTCCGCCGTCCGAACCTCAAATAGCCGGGACAGTAAAGCAGGGTGCTCGTCTGGATGACGCCTTCTTCGAGTCCAGCCGATGCGGTTACGATCTTGAACGTGGACCCGGGTGGATAGGTTCCCTGGATGGTTCGATCCAAAAGCGGGTGGGTGGGATCGGAGACGAAGGTCTTCCATTGCTTCGAGGTCATCCGGGTAGCCAGGATATTGGGATCAAAATTCGGGTGGCTAACCATAGCCAGAATCTCACCCGTGTTGGGGTCGACGACGACCGCACCTCCCGATTTCCCCTCCATCAGGTTTTCGAGTTCCCTTTGAAGGGGAAGGGAAATCGTTAAATAGATATTATGACCTGGCACCGGTTCGACTTTTCTCAAGACCTTTATCTCGCGTCCATTCGCGTCGACCTCGACCTGATATCCCCCCTTTTTTCCTCTCAATTCCTTTTCGAAGGTCCGCTCGATCCCGTACTTCCCGATATAATCCCCCGGCTGGTAGCCCTCTTTCTTCCTCCTGTTCAGTTCTTTTTGGCTGATCTCACCGATATAGCCCAACAGATGGGAGGCAAGAGTGCCATATAGATAGTGGCGGCGCGGGCGTATCAAGATCTCAAGGCCCGGGAACTCCGAAAGGTGGGCCTGCATACGCGCCACTTCCATCGTGTTGCAGTTTTCCTTAATAATTCTCGGCTGAAACGAGGCGTAGTAGGCCCGCTTCTTGAGGCGCTTTCGGATCTCCTTTTCATCCATTTTGAGAACGTAACTAAGAAAGGTATAGAGGGCCTTGGAGTCCTTGACATCCTCCGGAACGATGGCAGCGCAAAACGACGGGTGGTTGTCCACCAATAGATTTCCGTCCCTGTCGAAGATCATCCCGCGGGTCGCGGGGATCGTCTTCAAACGGATTCGATTGCTGATGGCGAGTTGCCGGTATTTTTCGTACTGAAAGACCTGAAGATACCACAGGCGAATCACGATCCCCAAAAAAGCGAGAACCACAAATAGGATAGGGATGAAGGTCTTTAAGAACCTGGGATGGCCTTCCCGGGACGATGTCATTGGGTAGCGCGTCTAAACAGAAGAGAGGGACCTTTTGAAAACCGTTCAAAAACCAAGAAGATCGGCGGCAGGAACAGGGAGGTCAAAAGCGCTTGGGTGGTAATGATTTTGAAAACGACCTCCATCGAAAACACTTCCGGTTGTTTCAGATAAATTCCCAGCGCATAGATGGCACCGACAACAAACTCGAGGGTAAAGGCCAGGAACATGGGATACCCGACAAATCTCAACTGGAAAAAAGATGTTATGAAGCGAATGCCAAAATAGAGGGCTGGATACAATACCATGAACTCTATGGGGAAAGCGGAGAAAGAGCCCACGTAAGCGCCGGCGAAAAGGGGCAAAAGGATTCCAACCCGTCCTTGAAGATAAAGGGCGCAGTAGATCGTCAGGATCAGAGCCATGTCCGGCTCCAAGCGCGTGTTTGAAATAAATCGGGCGATAAGCACGGAAATAAGGACAAACAATATCCCAATGAGAAAAACCGACCTCTTTTGGGCCGCTGCCCTCCTACTCTTATTCATGGTGTGACTTCCCCAGGGCCGCGATGGGGGTTTGAGGCTTAAGAAGGATAAAAACCTCCTCCAATTTGCTGAAATCCACACTTGGGTCAATTTCCGCCTCTTGAAAGAGGCCGAAACGTTTTCTCTTGACCTTGCTGATAACGCCGATCAGCAGGCCTCTTGGGAAACGGTTTCCAAAACCCGATGTAACCACCAAATCTCCCTCGGAAATATCCTCTGTCCTCAAGACATTGAAGAGACGGCAGTGCCCTTCAAGAAGACCTCCAACCACCCCATGACTCCTCGTTCTCTGAACGATCGCATCGATGCGGCAGTTATAGTGCGTGGCAAACATCACCGTGGAAACGAATCGCGTGGTCTTCAAGACATACCCCACGACACCCTTCTCGCTGACAACGGGCATCCCCTGCTGGACCCCGTCTTTCACCCCCTTGTCCACGACCACCGTGTCCATCCAGGGGGTTGGAGAGGTCGCGATGATCTCCGCTGGGAGCATGGGGGACGCAATGTCCTGCTTAAAATCAAGAAGCTCACGAAGCCTCCGATTTTCTCTCTCCAACTCCTCCAGGCGCACCGTTTGAGCCTTGAGTTCACTCACCATCTTCTTCAGGGCTTCATTCTCTTTTTTAGTATCGACGAGATTCAAATACTGGTCAAAAATTCTATCGGCCTTGTCCGCCGTCACCGTAACCACTTTTTGGAACGGAAAGGCAATATTCATCAAGATGTGATCAACGAAAAAGGTATGTGTTCCCCTTTTGGACAGGAACAAGAGGCTTGTAAGCAAAACAAATACGACGAAAACCAGGAATCTAAAAAATCTCTTACGATTCGTGTTTTGAGGACGAGATATCATCCTTCCTACAAGCTGGAGGCTGTTAACCTCAATAAATTGATGTCATCCAAAACGCGACCCGATCCGACCACGACAGTCGTCAAGGGATCCTCGGCAACCGTTACCGGCAGATTCGTCACTTCCCGAACCAAGAGATCAAGGTCTTTCAGAAGTGCCCCGCCACCACTCAAGACAATCCCTTTGTCCACGATGTCCGCCGCCAGTTCAGGAGGGGTTTTCTCAAGGGCGATACGGATGGTCTCAATAATGGCATTGATGGGTTCGGAAATGGATTCCCGTATCTCCTCGGAGTTGATTTCGATTGTTTTCGGGATCCCCGTCACCAGGTCCCGCCCCTTGACCTCGAGCACCTTGGCTTCCTTGCTGGGATAGGCCGAGCCAATCATGATTTTGATCAATTCCGCGGAACGTTCCCCGATGAGAAGATTATAATGCCGCTTCACGTATTGAACAATAGCCTCATCCATCTTGTCGCCGGCGACGCGAACGGAACTCGAATAGACGATTCCCGAAAGGGAGATGACCGCTACTTCCGTCGTCCCGCCTCCGATGTCCACGATCATGTTCCCCGAGGCCTCGGTAATGGGGAGATTCGCGCCAATGGCAGCTGCCATTGGCTCTTCGATCAGATAGACCTCACGAGCACCCGCCGAGATGGCGGATTCCCGCACGGCCCTTCGCTCCACAGGCGTGATCCCGGAAGGGACACAAATGACGATCCTCGGACGAACGAACGATTTTCGGTTGTGAGCCTTGATGATGAAGTGATAGAGCATCTCCTCGGTTATCTCGAAATCCGCGATAACCCCATTTTTCATGGGACGAATCGCCTCAATATTCCCAGGGGTCCTTCCCAGCATCTTCTTCGCTTCCGACCCCACGGCAAGGACCTTTTTGTTTCCCTTTTCGTCCTTTTTAACTGCCACAACAGAGGGTTCAGAGCTTACAATGCCCTTCCCTTTTACATAGACCAATGTGTTGGCCGTTCCCAAATCGATGGCCAAGTCATTGGAAAACAATCCAATCAAAGCATTCAGCATCTCGGGGCTTCCCTTCCAAGAAATTTATTGGGTTGTAATTTATCAAAATAAAAAAAGAATATCAAGAAATAAAAATGACTTATCCCACATATGGCCAAAATTTTCACCGCAAACCTCTTAACATCATCCTTCAACAGCCTCAACACGTCCCCCCACTATCCGCGCGAAAACAGAAAAATGCCGGGATTCCCATTCCTTGACATCCCCCGCGTGGGTGATTATTGTAAAAACAATGAGATATCTTGGAATCGATTTTGGGACAAAACGCCTCGGCCTGGCCATCAGCGACGAAATGGGAATCATTGCCGGTAAATATGGGACTCTCGACAGCAGGGGAATCAAAAACGATCTGAGCCGAATCAAAGACATCATCGAAAAAGAAGGGGTTCAGACCGTCATCGTCGGTTATCCCAGAAACATGGACGGGTCATCCGGGGATTCCGCTGGAAAGGTCGAGGCTTTCGTGAAGGGCTTAAGGGAAATCGTCGATATCCCGATAGAAACCTGGGATGAGCGTCTAAGCAGCGTTTCCGCCGAAAAACTCTTGATCAAAGGTGATGTGAGGAGGAAAAAACGAAAAAAAGTCATCGATCAAGTTTCCGCCGTGATTATCCTTCAAAACTATCTTGACCATCAGAAATTTTCGATTCGATGAGATTCCTGAAAAAACTCGTATTCAGCCTCGCCATATTGTTCTTCAGCGCCATCTTCATCCTCGGCTTCAATTTCATTATCTTTCTCTACACCCCTTCATCCCCTTCTCGTCCGGTTTACGTGGAAATCCCCCACGCCGCATCTTTTAGAAAAATCACACACATCCTTAAAGAAAAAAACCTCGTCTCCAGCCCCTGGTTCTTTTTGCTTTTGGGCAAATACAAGAAACTCACCTTCAGGTTACAGAGCGGGGAATACCTCATCCCGCCCAAAATAAGGCCCTTGCAACTCCTATCCATCCTTTCCCATGGGAAGGTTATCCTTCATTCCGTAACCTTCCCAGAGGGCTCCACCGTCAGGGATTTCGCAGATATCCTGGAGAGTAAGAGCATCTGCTCTGCCTATCAATTTCGCGCCCTTGCCATGAAACCCCACAGGATTGATTGCTTTCACGAGGAATTTCGCAACCTTGAAGGTGCCCTATTCCCCGACACCTACCTCTTCCCCAAAAACTACCCTCCGGCACTGGTCATCAAGAAAATACTCAAACACCTCTGTAAGGTTTATACACCCCGTATGAGAAAAAGAGCGAAGGAAATCGGAATGACAAACCGCGAGGTTCTCACACTCGCCTCTATCATCCAGAGGGAGGCCTTTTACAAGAGAGAGATGCCTATCATCTCCTCGGTTTTCCATAATCGACTAAAAAAGGGGATGCGCCTACAGAGTGATCCGACAGTCATCTATGACCTCCCCTTTTTCACGGGGAAACTAAAGAAAGAGGACCTGTTGAGACCCACTCCGCACAACACCTATCGGATCAAAGGTCTCCCCCCCGATCCCATTTGTAATCCGGGAAAGGCGGCCATCCTCGCCGCCCTCTACCCGGCAAAGACGAAGTATCTCTATTTCGTGGCGCGACGCGATGGCACCCATATCTTCTCCAAAACACTCACTGAACACAACATCGCCGTGCTCCTCTACAGGCGTGAATCGTCAATCGAGATCAAAAACGATCTCAAGGAGAAGGGCATCGAGAACCCGTCCTCCTCGTCGGGTAGTCCTTAGGACATCTTTCCCTACTTCAAGCCATCCATCTTCCACAAGCGGGGTAATCTTCCGAATCACTTCTGCAACCATCTCCTCACCAAAACGGGCCTTCAGTCGTGACACCTCGATCCCTTGGGTCAATCTCAAGCCGGTTAGGAAGGTTTCCATAAAGGCTTCTTTTCGCGTCAATCCCTTACGGTTCATAAAGGCCCACGAACCATCACGCGCCATTTTCCCGTAGGCCTGAAGGTCTGTGGGATTCTCCCAATGCGCGCCCCACGGCCCCGAATTCCACACGAAATAAGAGACGGCCCCCACACCAACCCCCACATAAGGCTCCAGGTGCCAGTAGGTCAAATTGTGGGCGCAGGTAAATCCTTCTCTGGCGAAATTGGATGTCTCGTACTGGAACAAACCGGCCAGTGCCGATTTCTCCTCGAGGACGTCCATCATTTCAAGGATAGCCTGCTCTTTAGGCAATTGAAGCCTTCCCTCTTCGGCCAGTTTCACGAAGGGTGTCCCGGGAGCGAGGGTCAGGCAGTAAGCGGAAAGATGAGGGGATTCGAATGCCAAGGCCCTGTCAAGATCCCTCTCGAAGGCCCCTGGTGTTTGATCCGGAAGCCCGTACATCAAATCGAGGCTCCAGTTCTCCCACCCCTCGTCACAAATCATCTGGATAGCCATATCGGCCTGCCGGGACGTATGGATCCGCCCGAGCTTCTGCAAAGACTCGTCAGAAAAACTTTGAACACCCAGGCTGATCCGGTTGATTCCCAGAGATTTGTAACACCTCAATTTTGAAGGCATCAGGGATTCGGGGTTTGCCTCGATGGTAAACTCCATGGAAGAATCCACACCCCCCGGGAACAGCCCTTTCACGAGGGTCTCAATCTGAATTTCATTCAAAAGGGACGGGGTCCCCCCGCCAAGATAGCAACTCGTCACCTTCGGTGATGCAGGAGAGATCAGGAGATCCTTGACCGCCCGCCATTCCTTTAAAACTAACTCAATGTAGGAAGAGATCACCCCTTCCATGCCCGCAAAAGACACGAAGTCACAATAGGCGCAACGCCTCTTGCAAAAGGGGAGATGCACGTACAGGGCAAAGCTTTCCGTGTCTCCTCGCCCGGCAAGATCTGTTGAAACGGCGTTCACGATTTTTGGGAATGTCTCCTTAAACGGAAAGATATCGCCTCTGAATTTCCTTGTTGCCCATCAGGTCCTCGGTGGTCCCTTCATACTTGATGATCCCCTTCTCGATGACGTATCCCCTGCTTGAAACCTCCAGGGCAAAAAGTGCATTCTGCTCCGCAATAAGAATGGGGATTTCTTTTCTGAGCGTTAAAATGACTTCCTTCAACTGGCCCACAATCACGGGAGCCAACCCTTCACAAGGCTCATCCAACAAAAGAAGGGAAGGATTCCCGATAAGGGCCCGGGCAATAGCCAATAACTGCTGCTCCCCACCGCTCAGATTTCCCCCCTTTCTGTTCAGGAGGCCACGAAGCAGCGGGAACATCTCTAAAATCGTTGATACGTCCCATTTTGACGGACCATCCTCTCGTTTAAGAAAGGCTACTTCAAGGTTTTCCATCACCGTCAGGTCGGGAAAGATGCGGCGATCCTCGGGGACATAGCCGATCCCCCGCCTCACTATCTCAAAAGGAGGCAATCCCGAGATCTTTTCATCCTTGAAAAATATCTCGCCCTCTCTCGGAGGAACGAATCCCATGATGCTTTTCATGGTTGTGCTCTTTCCCGCGCCGTTTCGACCGAGGAGGCACACACTCTCATCCTCACCGATGAATAGAGAGACCCCTTGGAGGACATGGCTGTCACCATAATAGGAATGAATTTTTTCAAGCTTAAGCACTGACACTCCCTCCGAGATAGGCCTCCTGGACCTGTGTATTTTCCCGGATCTCCTCCGGCGTTCCTTCCGCGAGAAGACGTCCCTGATGCAACACATAGATCTTTTGCGAAACGGAGAAAACGACCTTCATGTCGTGCTCAGTCAGGAAAAAGGTTGTATCGGTCTCCTCGGCGAGTCGATGGATGAGGGCTATCATGCGCTCGGTCTCTTCGGGTGTCATTCCCGCGGTTGGTTCATCGAGAAGGATCAGGCGCGGGTAATTGGCCAATACGATTCCAATCTCGACCAGACGCTTGTCCCCATAAGACAACTGGGTGGTGGGAACATGCGCGAAAGAGAGGAGCCCCAGGGAGTCCAGAATCTTCTCTGCCTCCGCCACGAGCCCGGCATCCTTCCAGTAGGGGGAGAAGAAAGAAGTCCCCTTTTTGTGATGGGCAATCAAGGCGGAAAGGATGTTCTGCATGACGGTCATCTGACTGAAAATGTTTGTAATCTGAAAAGAACGCCCGATCCCTATGCGGGCAATCTTGTGGGAGGGCAACCCCGTGATGTCCCGTCCCTCAAAGATGATTCGTCCCGAGGTAGGGGGAAACTTCCCTGACAGCATATTGTAGAAGGTTGTCTTTCCAGCCCCGTTGGGCCCAATAAGCGAGGTCAGCTCCTTTCTCTCGACCGTCAGGGTTACCCCGGCGACAGCCTGGAATTTGCCGAAATTCTTTGTCAATTCCTTAACTTCCAGAATGGCGCTCATTCCTCCCCTTCCCTCCTCGCCTCACGCATCTTCTTGCGCCGTGTCATAAGTGTTCCCAGAACCCCATCCGGGAAGAAGATAACGAGGGGAATGAGAATGGCTCCCAAAAAAATCATCCAGATATCCGTAAACTTCGTGATGACATGTTCGATAAAGAAGAAGAGGATCGCGCCAATCACCGGCCCGAAAAAGACATGAGCTCCACCCAGGACGGTCATGAGCACAGGTTCCGCAGAGGCCGTCCAATGAAGCATGGAGGGAGATGCCATGCGGTCGAAAACGGCAAATAGCCCCCCCGCCACACCGGCAAAAAAGCCGGAGATCACGAAGCTCGCCAGACGATACGCCCGAATATTGATACCCGTAAAGGCGGCACGCTCTTTGTTTTCTCGGATGGACATAAGGATAAGCCCGAAAGAGGACCTCACAATCCTCAATAGAACCAAAATGGTTATGATAAAGAAGACGGCCACGATAAAGTAAAAGCTCTTGGGGGAGCTGACATCGATACTCAGCTTTCCGATCCCCAGAGACGGCAACACCAGCCCCGTCAATCCGTCACTCCCCCCCGTCACCGACCGCCATTGATGAACGAGCGTGTAGAACATCATCCCGAAACCGAGGGTAAGGATCGCGAAATAGATCTCGTCGAGGCGCACGGAGAAATATCCCACCACGATCGCCGCCAAGGCCGCCGCCAGGGTTCCCAAGAGAAGGGCCAGCAGAAGGGAAGGAAAATCGTGGATCAGCAGAAAGGCGGTGACGTAACCACTGACCCCGAAAAAGGCGGCATGACCGAAGGAGAGTAGACCCGTGTAACCGAAAAGGAGATTAAAGCTCAGGGCGAAGATCCCCATGATCATAATCTCGGTAATGAGCATGATGCTATAAGTCCCCACCACGAAGGGCAACACCCCGAGGAGAACAAGAGCCGCGAAGGCCAAGAGGGCCTTCTTCCTTGCCGACCCGTTCACTCACGTCTCCTTCGAGAGAAGCCCACGGGGCTTTGTCAAGAGAATGATGGCCAGAAGGATATAAGGCAGGGCCATCGTGGCCTTGGGAAGATACTGGGCCCCGTAGGCGTTGATGAGGCCAAGGATCATCGCCCCCAGAAACGCGCCAGGGAAACTCCCCAGCCCACCAATCACCACCACGATGAACGATTCGATGATGATCTTCTCCCCCATGGAGGGACCGATCGCCCGGAGGGGAGCCGCCAGTGCTCCCCCCACCCCAGCCAGCCACGTGCCAAACATAAACACGCCCGTAAAGAGGTGGTTGACATTGATTCCTATTCCCGCCGCCATCTCGCGGTCCATGGAAGAGGCGCGTATCTTTTTCCCCCAAAGGGTAAAGCGAAAAAAGGCCCAAAGCCCCAGGCCAATGAAGGGCCCGAGGAATAGGATGAAAAGACTATAAACAGGATATGTGAATCCTCCAAGATGGACGACTCCGTTAAGAAGGGGGGGGGGATCCACGATGTGGTACCCGCTTCCCCAGATCAAGCGCACGGCGTCATCCAGGACCAGCAGAACCCCAAACGTTAAAAGGAGCTGAAAAGAAACATCCCTCCCATAGACGGGACGAAGTAGCATGCTCTCAATAACTCCCCCCACAAGAGCAACCACGACCGGCGCGAGGATCAAGGCCCCCCAGAAATTATGGGACAAAGAGACAATCTGAAAACAGAAATACGCCCCCAACATGTAGAGGGAGCCATGGGCGAAATTCAGTACACCAAGGACACCGAAGATGATCGTCAAGCCGATAGAGATAAGGAAAAGCAGCATCCCCAATGAAATTCCATTGAGAAAGTTCATAAAGAAGAGGCTCATACCGATCCTATCCCCTTGTCCAATTTAGAGACAAAAAAGAGGGGGGATTTAAACCTCCCCCCTCTTCCGCTTTTACTGTTTACCTCTTACAGCCTGTCTCGGAAACCTTCGGGGTTATCTCCGATCCCTTGAAGGTCACAATGGGTTTCAAGATACGAATGGGATACTTGGGATCGGCAGCGGTCTTCCCCCAGCTCACATCCAGCAGGGCCTGATGGTCCCCCGCTCGGATCTTGATCTTTCCCACGGGAACCTCGATCTCCAATCCTTCCAGGGCCTTGACGATGGCCTCTTTATCAACTTTACCGGCCTTTTCAATGGCCGCTTTCAAGACATAGGCCGCCGCATAAGCGTTCTGCGCATTGTAGCTCGGATAGACGTGATACTTCCTCTTGTAGGCCTTGATGAACTTTTTGTTGACAGCGGAGTTGTTCGCCAAGAACCAGTAGCGGGTCCCGACCCAGATACCCGTCGGCATCTGATCCTTCAGTGCGTAGAGGACCTCCGTCGCGGCACCCAGGGTCATCAGGACCTTAAACTGCCCCTTGAAAAATCCCAACTTCTTCGCCTGGCGGATGAAATTGATCAAGTCACCCGACCAAAGGGAAATGATCACCCCATCCGGTTTCGCATTCATAATGGTGGTAATATAAGGGGTATAGTCCTCGGTGGCAATCTTCGGAAAGGCCGTCGTGGTCATGAAGGCCACCTTGGGATTGAGTTTTTTCAAATATTTCTGGAAATACTCCCAGGTCTGATGTCCAAAGGCATAATCAGGACCGATGGTCGTCCATTTTCTCGCGCCCGTTTTCGCCGCGATGCGAGCCGCGACCTGGACATTCTGGCTTAAATTGGCGCTGACCCGGAAGGCGTATTTGTTACACTTCTTCCCTGTCACGTCAGGCGTTGCGGCGTGGGTAATGATCAGAGGGGTCTTGAGTTCCTTGAGGACCGGAACGACACTCAGGGCCACTCCACTGGAATCGAGACCGATGAGGGCATCCACCTTCTCCTCAAAAACGAGTTTTCGGAAGGCACGAAGCGCCACGGGTGGTTTCGCGCGGGAATCCTCGAAGGTTACCTTGAAGGGCCTGCCCAGCACGCCCCCCGCCTTGTTGATTTCCTCAACCGCGAGCGTCAGGCCGTTCTTGGCGAATTTTCCATACGTCGCGGCAAATCCGGAGAGGATATAGACAGAACCGATTTTGATGGGTTTCTTGGCCTGAGCGACGCCCCCCAAGGACAATACCAGGATGACCGTAAACAAAGTCCCCCATACCAATCCCCTTTTAGCGAATCCAGCTCCCTTCATTTCCATCCCTCCTTTTTATGATTGAAACTTGGCCGCGGGATATTCCCCGCGCCCTACTGCAATACCAAAAAATCTTTACTTAGGCTTCAATTTAATAATCAATATCACCATATGAAATTTCCCGTCAAGTGGGAGACGTAGGATGTTCTTCGATCCTCCGCCACGATCTTCCCAGAAGGGCGATTCCAAAGGCCAACCAACCCATCACCAAACCCGCCACCAACCATTTCCAGGAATAGACCGTGGGCGTGATGCCCTTGAGAAGATCCGGCACCCGGTCCACGTAGGAATAAAAAATCATGCCGGCACCGGCAATGGCAACAATCCAATGATACCACTTTGACGTGAGCACGATCCCCCGTTTGAACATGACGTTCAAAATAATACTCGCTAGAATGAAATTCAATGAGACACAAAGGGGAGACCAGACCGGGCCAATCCACGCGACGGGAATCAGGAAGAGTATGTCCCAGGTGGCAAGGGACTGGGGCCAACGTATGAAAACGAACAGCCAAGCGTAATAAAAGATATCCCACACACCGAAGAGATAGAGAAAAGTCGAAAACCGCATCCAGAAGGAACGGAAGGCGAGACGCGCCACGACAAAAAGCATGACTATGGTCGCTGCTTCTCTTCCAAGCTCGACAAGATAGATGCGCAAGGGCATCGGTTTCAAAATGATCTCAAATCCCTCGGGATAATAGAGCATCCGCAGGTAGAGCACGACCGCCGACTCCAAGTAAGCCATGGCCGCGGCGAAGAGACCCAGCAGGAAAAACCGTGTCGCAAGCCGGTAGTGCTTATCTTCCAATATCTTCTGTAAAGAACGATCTGCAACCATGTGAATCGATCGGGTCAAAGGCAGATAATCTCGTACTGTTCAATATGAAGGTCTTTGGCGGGTCGGATAATGATCTCATGCCCCGTCTCTATCTGGAGGAGATCAACCATTTGCGCCTCCTCGTTCAGGAGGATATCCGCCACATCCTCGTGAACATGGATTAGCACTTTGTTGCCATTGGATTGGTTGTGAAGGCGTTTTAGTTCCCTGAGAATATCATAACAGATGGAATAGCGGGATCGTATCCTCCCCGTCCCCTCGCAGTAGGGACACTCCTCAGAGATGGTTTTGCAAAGGCTTTCCCGCGTCCGTTTCCTTGTCATCTCCACCAGCCCCAGTTCAGAAATCTTCAGCACGTTGGTCTTCGCCTTGTCCTTCCTTAGATGCTCCTTTAAGGCGTTGAAAACCTTCTCCCGGTTCTCCGCCTTTTCCATATCGATGAAATCGATGATAATGATCCCTCCGATATTTCTCAGGCGGAGCTGGTAGGCTATCTCTCTTGCCGCCTCCAGGTTCGTCTGGAGAATCGTCTCCTCCAGGTTTCGCTTCCCCACGAACCGTCCCGTGTTTACGTCGATAGCCACCAAGGCCTCGGTCTGCTCGATGACGATGTAGCCGCCCGATTTCAACCAGACCTTTTTACCCATGGCCCGGTGAATTTCCAATTCGATATTGTAATAATCGAACACGGGCTGAAACCCCTGATAAAGCTCCAACGTGCAGGATGGGTTGGGCAAATACAGATCAAGAAAATCCTTTATTTTGCCATAGGTTTCCTTGTCATCGGCCACGATGCGCCGCACGTCTCCGGAGAGAAGATCACGAACGGCGCGCACGCAAATATCGGGCTCCTCGTGGAGTAGGAAGGGAGCGGACGCCCCATTTTTCGCCTTCAAAATCGATTCCCAAACCTTCAAGAGATAGTTCAGGTCAGCAGTGATGTCCGCGCGCGCGACCCCTTCCGCGGCAGTCCGTGCGATTAACCCCATTCGCCGAGGCTGTATCTCCTCGGCGATTGTTCGGAGACGTTCCCTCTCAGCGCTATCTTCAATCCGTCGGGAAACCCCAATATGATCGGCAAAGGGCATCAAAACAAGGTACCGTCCCGGGAGGGAGACAAGCGAGGTAACACTACACCCCTTACTGCCAATGGGCTCCTTGGAAACCTGAACCAGAATTTCTTGCCCCTCCGTTAGGAGATCTTCGATGTGCCGTGGCTCGCTTCCCTTTTTTGCGCTGAAATCCTCGATAGGCTCGTCCTCATCCCCGAGAAACATCTCTCGATAATCGTCCACAGGATGAAAAACCTCAGAAACGTACAGAAAGGCCGCCTTTTCCATCCCAATATCCACGAAGGCCGACTCCATCCCCGGCAAAACCCGGACGACCTTCCCTTTGTAGATATTGCCAAGAATTCCCCGATCCTTCTTGCGCTCGAAGAAAAGTTCAACGACTTCACCGTTCTCGACCAGGGCGATCCGGGTCTCCTGGGGGGTGGAATTAATAATGATCTCACTCATGACAATCTACCAGTTTCTTCTCCTTGGCCAATTACCCGTTACCCATCTTTATCATTCGCAACTTTCCCACGCCCCGCGACTCCAGCCCAAAAAGCCTCTCCATCAACGGCATGGGACGCACCCTCTTGGGGAGAGACCCAATTTTCACAGTCAGTTTCAACCACTTCGGATAACGATTTATCCCTTCAATCTCTAAAGAACCCGCCAGGGGAACAAGAACGGTCTCGCCTTTTACGGAGTAATTAACCTCGTTTATTTCTCCCGACCGCACCTTTTTGGCAGTCTCCATAATGAAATCTGCCTCTTGGGACTCTAAAATCCTAAACAAACACACATAATTAGCCATTTTAAGTGTATCAAATCCCCCAGGGCTTTTCAAGGAACTCACTTTTGCCTTTAGGATTCGTATCCCCTCCGGCAAAAATCTATTCATCTCCCCTTTCACCTCGGTAGGGTCGACAAGACGAGTCAGGACGAACTCGGCCATCTCTTGATAACTCTCCATCCCCAGCGGAATGGGAGACGAAAAACGGACCTTCGGCGCGGGGTGAAAGCCCTGGGAATAGGCCATAGGAAGGCCGCTTCGCCGCGCCGCCATGAGAATAGCGCGCACCATATCCAGGTGCCCCAGGTACCGGGCGTCCCTTATCTTCATGAATGTAACCGCCAAAAAGCCCTGAGGCGAGACAGAATCCCTCTTTTCGACGGCTGATTCCCCAACGACATCTATCGCCTCAGACCTCTTTACGTTGATACCTAAATCGGGATCACAAACCCCGCATTTCCGACACGGCTCATCCGGACAAGGAGGGGAAACCGCCGCCTCAAGGGCCTTTTGATACTCCTTCCAGAGATAGTCTTTCCGGACACCTATGTCGACGACCTCCCAAGGGAACAGGGCGTTTGGCCCCCACGCGCCGAGCCCGGAATTCATGACGTTCGCGTCGAACTCCCGTGCCACGCGCTCCCATATCTCCTGGGAAAACTGGTCCGTCCACCCATCGAGATAAGCCCCTTCCTCGGAAAGCCGGAGAAGAAAATCTCCCAAAGGCCGCCCTCCCCGAGACAAAACCCCTTCCCAGTAGCTCAGGCGGGCATCGTGCCACTTGACCCGTAACCCCCGACGCGCCAAACTCCTCCTTAGATACGCCTGTTTCTCCCGAATCTCCTCGATGGGGATCATG
>JAOZMY010000119.1 GCA_029934085.1 bacterium
AAGTTCATGCCCTGAACATCATCCATAAGGATATAAGCCCTTCGAATATCATTTATAATCTGGAAACGAATCAACTCCAGATTATAGATTTCGGAATTTCGACAACTTTGCCCCGTGAAAATTTAACAATTAAAGACCCGAAAGTAATAGAAGGCACTCTGGCCTACATTTCACCTGAGCAAACCGGCAGGATGTGTCGGCCCATAGATTACCGCACAGACTTCTACGCTCTGGGGGCTACTTTTTACGAGTTGCTTCTTCATAGACCGCCTTTCACCAGCACGGACCCAATGGAACTGATTCATTGCCATATGGCTAAAAACCCTGCGCCTCCCTGTGAAGTAAATCGTGAAATACCGAAGTTCATTTCAGATATTGTAATGAAGTTATTGGAAAAAAATGTCGAGGACAGATATCGAAGCGCATTGGGAATTAAGGCGGATTTGCAAAAATGCCTCGAAAGGCTGGAGATTAATGGTGGAACCTGGGGTTTCCCTATTGGGCTTTGCGATATATCGGAGAGGTTCCAAGTTCCTCAGAAACTATATGGAAGAGATAAGGAACTGCAAGCCCTGGAAAAGACGTTTGAAAGGGTGCGGGAAGGTAAAAACGAAATGCTGTTGATCTCGGGTGAAGCTGGTATAGGAAAGACCACCCTTGTTGAAGAGATGTATAGAGTGGTCACCCAGTGCAGCGGCTATTTTATAACCGGAAAATTTGACCAGTTTAAGCGCAACATTCCCTACAGCGCCATAATTAATGCTTTTAATGAGTTAGTTCAGCAGCTTCTAACAGAAGGCACAAAAGAACTTAAGCGTTGGCGTGAACAACTCATGAAGATTCTTGGCCCCAATGGGCAGATTATGATTGATGTGATACCAAAACTTGAGCTGATTATTGGCCCACAACCCTCTGTTCCGGAGCTTTCACCTGAGGAGGTTAAAAACCGATTCGATCTTGTTTTTAGGAACTTTGTAACGGTGCTTTCGACACGGGAACATCCCCTGATGCTTTTCCTGGATGATTTACAATGGATTGATATGGCCTCATTGGAATTGATCAGGGTTTTTATGGAGACGTCTGATATTAAGCACATGCTTTTAATTGGCGCCTATCGGGATAGTGAAATCAGCATGGCCCATCCCTTGTTTTTAATCTTAAATAAAATTCAGGAGGCGGGAACAAAGGTCGATCATATTTCCCTATCACCTTTAGAATTGCCCCACATCAATGAGTTTGTTTCAGACACCCTGAGCTGTGATCAGGAAGCCTCTCTTCCCCTGTCAAAGCTCGTATTGGCAAAGACGAACGGGAATCCCTTTTTTATTGGTGAATTTCTGAACTCCCTATATAAAAAGAGACTCATCGAGTTTGACCACGCACACCTCCAATGGGAATGGTCAATGGACCGGATTCAAGCTCAGGATATCACGGATAATGTGGTAAAGATGATTGCCAGTAGGATTCAGGAGTTGGAGGATGATACGCAGAATGTTCTAAAACTGGCGGCATGCCTGGGAAACAAATTTGAGATTCGGACATTAGCGACGGTGTCTGAAAAGTCACAGGGAGAAACTGCGAGACTGCTCCGGAAGGCGGCAGGCTCAGGCCTTGTATTGCCTATTGGGGAGGGGCATAAATCTATCGAGTTTGAGGCACCGGAGCTGGTGAAAGGATTAAAGGTTGAATACAAGTTTCCTCATGATCGTGTGCAGCAAGCGGCCTATTTCCTCATTCCTGAAGAGGAAAAGGAGGCCGTGCATTTTAAAATAGGGGAGCTTTTGCTTAAAAACGCTTCGGTTGGCATGATAAAACGAGAGATATTTCATATTGTCGATCATTTTAATCTTAGCTTTAAACGGATCTACAAGCAGTCAAAAAGAGACAAACTGGCCAGATTAAATCTCATTGCAAGCAAAAAAGCCAAAGCCGCGGCGGCTTATGAGCCCGCGTTGAGATACCTGATGACGGGTATTAAATCCCTTACATCTCTGGTTAATGGCTCTTCAAATGGGACGGCTCACGATTCTTCGTGTTGGGATAGGCAATATGACCTGTCGCTTGCGCTGTATATTGAAGCATTAGAGGCAGCCTATCTTTGTAGAGAGTTTGAAAGAATGGATGAACTGGCTCAGGTAGTCCTTGAACAAGCAAAGGATGTCCTTGATAAGGTTAAGGCCTATGAGGTCAAGATCCATGCCTCCATTTCGGAAAGCAAATCTCAGGAGGGGGTGAAGGCCGGGCTTGCTGCCCTTAAGCTTCTGGGCGTAAAATTTCCAGAAAAACCAAGTAACTTGGATGTTAAGCTTGCCTTTTTAAGGACAAAGCTTGCACTGGCAGGAAAGCAAATCGAAGATCTGGCCAACCTTCCACAGATGGATGACCCGATTAAACTGGCGACAATCCGCATATTGATGAACCTGAGTACCGCTGCCTATATCTCCGCTCCTAAGCTCTTCTATCTTGTGATACTCAAGGGGATAACCCTTTCAATTAGATACGGTAATTGCCCTGAATCCATGACGATTTACTCGGCCTACGGAATCATTTTAAGTGCTGTACTGGGAAACATAGAGGCTGGGTTCCGTTTTGGTCAGCTGTCTTTAGAGCTCTTGTCCCGCTATAAAGAAAAAAAGCTCAAAACGCGTACATTGATGACGGTTAACAATTTTATAAAACACTGGAAAGAACCCTTAAGAGAGATGCTGCCAAGTTTTTTGGATGCTTTCAAGTCCGGATTGGAAACAGGAGATTTTGAGTGGGCGGCCCTGGCAGCAAAGTATTACTGTTTAAATTCATTTATCGTCGGGAAGGAAATCAGTGGACTTGAAAAAGAATTTGAAAAATACAGCGAAGCTATTAGTCATATCAAGCATGAAGTAGCCTTTTATATGAATGAGATAACCCACCAGGCGGTTTTAAACCTAATGGGTAGATCTGAAAACCCCTGCCAATTAGTCGGTAGCGCTTACGATGAGCGGAAAATGTTACAGCGCCATATTGAAACAAATCAAGGAAACATTCTTTTTGGCCTGTATTTCACCAAGGTTATGCTTAATTATATGTTTCGATACATCCATCAGGCCGTTGAAAATGCCGCTGCGGCGGAAAAATACCTCGGAAGTGTTATAGGAAATACTCCTTTCCCACTATTTCATTTTTATGATTCCCTTTCACAGCTTGCGATCTTTTCAGAAGCGCAAAGGTCTGAGCAAAAAAAGATTCTGAAGAAGGTTACGGCCAACCAGAAGAAGATGAAAAAATGGGCGAATCATGCCCCAGCAAACTATTTGAATAAGTTTTATCTGGTGGAGGCGGAGCGGCACCGTATTCTCTGTCGAAATATCAGGGCGAAGGATCTTTACGATCAGGCAATTTATTTTGCAAAGGAATACGAATATATCAATGAGGAAGCCCTCGCGAACGAACTGGCCGCGAGGTTCTATCTGGAGAAGAATGAAACTAAGCTTGCTGGAAAGTACATGAGAAACGCCAGTTATTGTTATTATAGATGGGGGGCATTGGCCAAGGTGAAGGACTTGGAGCAGATGTATCCTGAACTGCTTGAGAGTACCCCCTCAGAGGTTGGGAAGGGCGGTGCCGAAACAGTTGATGCCGGTGCCAGATTGACTGTCGTCAGTTCAGAGAAAGGGTTTGACCTGATTACGATCATGAAGATCACAAGGGCTATTTCAAGCGAGATCGTTTTGCCCAGGCTCCTTGACCGACTTATCAGGATTATAATTGAGAATTCCGGGGCGGGGAAGGGGGTTCTCATTTTGAAATCGCGCGGCAAACTGACGATTGAGGCGGAAGGCTCTGTGGAAGATGAGAAGGTTAAGCTTCTTCATTCCATACCCGTGGATGAGGCTGATAATATCCCGGTCAGCATTGTAAATTATGTTGATAGGACCCGTGAATATGTTGTTCTAAACAATCCCGAGCGAGACAATATCTTCATGAACGATGCCTATGTTCTTAAGAACAAACCGAAGTCAATTTTGTGTGGACCTCTTCTTTATAAATCGGAACTCATTGGCATCCTCTACATTGAAAACAGTTTCCTCCCGGGCACATTCTCTGGTGAGCGTTCAGAAGCCATTAAACTGTTAGGCTCGCAGATCGCCGTTTCCCTGGAAAATGCAAGACTCTACAAGGAGATGGAAGCGCAGACCCAAGAGATTAAGGCCATAAACATAAATCTGAGTTCAGAAATTGAGCAGCGCAAAAAGGCTGAGAGAGAATTAAGGGAATACAAGGATCACCTTGAGGAGCTTGTCGAACAGCGCACAAGAGAGTTGAAGAAGAGCCAGCAGGCCCTGGCAAACCTGGAGTATGACCTCGAGAAACGTTACCGTTACCGTAACATCATAGGCAAAAGCGATAGGATGCAGGAAATCTACTCCCTCATTGAGGATCTGGCGGACTTGCCAGCCACGGTTCTCATTACAGGTGAGAGCGGAACGGGGAAAGAACTCATAGCGGAGGCCCTCCATTATGCCGGGAAACGGCGTGCTAAGCCCTTCATAAGGGTCAACTGTTCAGCCTTATCCGAGACCGTTCTTGAGAGTGAGCTTTTTGGGCATGTGAAAGGGGCCTTTACCGGTGCCGATAGGGATAGGATTGGGAGGTTTGAAAAGGCTGGAGACGGGACTATTTTCCTTGATGAGATTGGAGATATCTCTCCCTATTTTCAAAAGAGACTTTTAAGGGTTCTTCAGGAAAGGGAGTTCGAGCCGGTGGGTTCTACCAAGACAAAAGATATGAAAGCCAGGGTCTTGGCTGCGACCAATCAAAACCTTTTGGAGAAGGTTAAACGGGGTGAGTTCAGGGAAGATCTCTACTATCGTTTGCGTGTCGTGGCCTTGAATCTGCCTCCGTTACGGGAAAGGCGGGAGGACATTCCGTTACTGCTCCGTCATTTTATAGAGCATGTCTGTAATGAATTGGACAAGGAGGTCATGGATGTTTCTGAAGAGGTTCTCAGGCTCTTCATGGCGTATCAATGGCCTGGCAATATCAGAGAATTGAAAAACACGCTGGAACATATCTGTATCCTATGCAAAGGTCCCATCATAACGATCGAAGATCTCCCCGCTGATTTTTTAAGGGATACAAAAGCGGAAGCGTTTCAAGGAAAAAGAGACGCGATTACACCTCAAGCAGTTTTATCGGCACTGGAAGAGGCCGAGTGGAATCGAAGCCGTGCCGCCCGCTTGCTGGGAATCAGTCGGCGCACGCTTTATCGAAAGCTTGAGGAGTATGACTTGATGGAAGAGATAGAATCCCACAAGCCCTTGTAACTATACGTTGTGGCGCGATATCCTTGATTTACGTGCGTCATTGCACGGACAATCTTTTTTTTACTCAAGACTTAGATCATCTAAGTACATCACATCTTGGAGGGGGCGGGTAATGCGGCCCCGCTTTTGGTTTCTTGAAGTTGATTGTTTTTTAGGTTAGTTTTAAACAATGGGTACAAGCGATTATTCAGGTGAAAAAGGTGGGATTTTACAAAGGGCCCGCAGCTTTTTTGGTGTCTTAGCGACTATTTTTAAGAAATTTCAAGATGATAAGTGCCTGGT
>JAOZMY010000120.1 GCA_029934085.1 bacterium
AATGATCGACAAATCCATATTTAAACTATATCGGATTTAACTTTTCTTGTCAAAACAGAATCGGTTAACGACGTTATAATTACACAAGCGCACATGAGAGAGACCCCCCGGAGGCCGGACGACCCCTCTCCGGCAGATCCCTGCTATAACAAAAACGGAATCTTAAAAGAGCCTCAAAGTTCTGCGGCCAAGGCTACCCGGCCACGGGGATGAGATACGACACGCTTACTTCTGTTCTACCCTCTTGAGGGCCTTGCTCTGATCCTTCGAGAGGTTTGCCTTTGCAAATTCCTTCACACCGGTAGGAAGCACCATCAGAAAGCGGTTGAGCACGTCGATTTCGCAGCGCCCCTTCCGCAGGGTAAAGCCGAGGACATGCCCTCCCCTTTTTCGATCCTTGCTGATAAAGTGGAAATGATAGTTGGGGACATTGATCCCCTTGATGTATTCCGGGCACCGGAACCCGACGATCGTTCCGGCAACTTCCTTCATGTGAAAAACAATCTGGTGTTTGACCACCTCTTTCAAGGGTGGATATGGTTTCTTTTGGGCCACGATGGTCCGGGTTTTCATGGTTTTGAAAACACCCGTGATCTTGATGGCGTAAAAAAGATTGTGGTTGGGAAGGCGATGATCCAGAAACTTCTTTACATCGTCCATGGAAAAACCCTCTGGAGTGGGAAAGGTCTCGTCCGCCTTGAACCGGCAGACCGTCACATAAGGCGTTTTGGTGGAAAGAACGGGCCGATAAGCGCTGCCATCGGGTTTTATCTGATAAAACTGACTCTCATACAGGATCATCTCACCGGCAAGGTGGTTATAGGTCCCCAAGCCGAAATCCCCATTCTCCAATACCTCACGGAGCGTTACGTCCCCATCATAGATGCCGGCGAGCAGGGCGTTAATAGTGGAGGTCTGGAAAACGGTGTCGGTCCTCTTCGCCGGTGTTGCGCAACCCGCGACCAGAAGGACCAGAACAAACAGAAAAAGAATCGTTCGCTTCATGCAAGGCTCCCTTTCATGTTTGAATTTCCTTATAGAACAAAAGGAATTCAGTCGTCAAGGAAGGTCCACACTCCTTAATCAAAGGCTTTTCCTACAAGGCAAAATGAAAGGGCTGATTTTTTTTGGATTTCCACGTCTACCCTGCCGGGGAAGCGGACGTCTGCATCCGCTTCCCCTTTCTAATTATCAGAAGTTACGCCCTTTCAAGATCGAAGCGATCAAGATTCATAATCTTGGACCATGCCGCCACGAAATCTCGCAAAAACTTTTCCTGGGAATCCTCACACCCATAGACCTCCGCAATAGCCCGAAGCTGTGAGTTCGCCCCGAAGATAAGGTCAACCCGCGTGGCAGTCCATTTGATTTCACCTGTCTTTCGGTCGTATCCCTCAAACAGCTCGGCGTCCTCGGAAACCGGTTTCCATTCCGTTCTCATGTCAAGCAAGTTTATAAAGAAATCGTTAGTCAGCATTTCTGGACGCTCCGTGAAGACCCCATGTTGGGTATGGCCATAGTTGGCGTTGAGCACCCGCATGCCTCCGACAAGGACCGTCATCTCCGGCGCAGTCAATGTCAGGAGTTGTGCCTTGTCGACCAGCAGTTCTTCCGCCGACACGGAATAGGTTTGCTTGAGGTAGTTCCGAAATCCGTCGGCGATCGGCTCCAAAAACGCGAAAGACTCCACGTCGGTCTGCTCCTGTGTGGCATCCGCGCGGCCTGGCGCAAAGGGGATCTCCACGTCATACCCAGCGTTCTTCGCCGCTTTCTCCACGGCCGTACATCCAGCGAGGACAATCAAATCGGCCAGAGATACCCTCTTTCCACTCGATTGCGCGGCGTTGAAATCGTTCTGGATACCTTCCAAAACCTCGAGAACCTTCGCGAGTTCATCTGGATGGTTCACCTCCCAGTCCTTCTGCGGCACCAGACGGATGCGGGCACCATTGGCACCGCCGCGCCTGTCTGAACCCCGGAAGGTAGCAGCCGACGACCACGCAGTATAGACCAGCTCAGAGATAGAAAGTCCCGAATCCAGAATCTTGGCCTTGAGGCCGGCTATATCCTTCTCGTCAATTAACTCATGGTCAATGTGAGGAATGGGATCTTGCCAGATAAACTCCCCCTCCGGGACCTCCGGGCCGAGATAGCGTGAGCGCGGCCCCATATCCCGATGGGTAAGCTTGAACCAAGCCCTTGCAAAAGCATCGGTAAACTCATCTGGGTTCTCCATAAAACGGCGAGAAATCTTTTCATAAACGGGATCAAAACGCAGGGCAAGATCTGTGGTCAGCATCGTCGGCACATGCTTTTTGGAGGAATCAAAGGCGTCCGGAATCATTGGACCGGCTCCCTTCGCCACCCACTGATACGCCCCGGCCGGGCTTTTAGTCAGCTCATACTCGTAACCAAACAGATTCCAGAAAAAATTGTTACTCCATTTGGTCGGTGTGGTGGTCCAGATAACCTCTAAGCCGCTGGAGATGGTATCGCTCCCTTTGCCGGTTCCGAACGAACTCTTCCAACCAAGCCCCTGCTGTTCAATGGGGGCCGCTTCAGGCTCGGGTCCCACGTGAGATGCCGGGCCCGCCCCGTGGCATTTACCGAAAGTGTGGCCGCCCGCGATGAGCGCCACTGTCTCCTCGTCATTCATCCCCATCCGTCCGAACGCCTCTCGGATATCCTTGGCCGCCTCTACCGGGTCGGGATTACCACCCGGCCCCTCTGGGTTTACATAGATCAACCCCATCTGCACGGCGGCAAGAGGATTTTCGAGTTCCCGATCCTCACTGTGACGCCGGTCGTCGAGCCACTCCTCCTCAGGCCCCCAATAGACATCCTCCTCCGGCTCCCATATATCTTCGCGTCCTCCGGCGAAACCAATGGTCTTGAATCCCATTGACTCCAGAGCGACGTTGCCGGCCAGAATCATCAAATCGGCCCAGGAGATCTTACGGCCGTATTTCTGCTTGATCGGCCACAGTATCCTACGCGCCTTATCGAGATTGACGTTGTCCGGCCAGCTGTTGATGGGAGCCAAACGTTGGCTTCCGCGACTCGCACCCCCTCGACCGTCACCAGCTCGGTAGGTTCCGGCGCTGTGCCAGGCCATCCGAATGAACAAGGGACCGTAATGACCGAAATCCGCCGGCCACCACTCCTGTGAATCCGTCATGAGTTTCTTCAGGTCCTCTTTCACGGCAGTTAAATCGAGGTTCTCGAATTCCTTCGCGTAGTCGAAATCCTCGTCCATTGGATTGGAAAGGGGCGAATGCTGGTGCAAGATTCTCAGATTCGGCTGATTCGGCCACCAATCTTGGATGGTTTTACCCCGTCGGCCCATCTGCCTGGGAGGGCCGTTCATTCCCTGTGATTTGCTGTTTTCATTCATTATCTCTCCTCCGTTCTGATTTTTTTTGGGGGTTTATTGCATTTCCTATGGCCATCTCGCGGTTCCTCCTACCACCGTCAAAGCCACCTAAACTTCAAACGGCTCTTTAGACGCCATCCATGAAAATCACCTCCTTTTAGAAAATATACTACTTAAGAAATATTCCTATTCATATCCAAAATTTTTTACTCCTCTTCCTCGTTAAGGCAGTCCTTGCAAATCCCCCTCAGTTCGACGTATCGATCTTCCACGCGACCCAGGTTTTCAACGCCTTTGGGCATTGGGATCCCGTCTATCTCGTCCCACTCTATATCAATAATCTTCTTACACCGGATACAGACAAAATGGTGGTGGCGTTTCAAATTCGTATCGTATCGCGTTTTATCTGCCAGGTGATGAACCTTTTTGATAAGCCCGTGATTTTCAAAAAGGGAAAGGGTTCGATACACGGTATCGAACGAAATGCTGGGGAAACGCCGTCTTATTCGCTCAAATACGTCTTCCGCAGCAGGATGACCATGCATCGAAGCGAGGATTTTGAATATCTCCAACCGTTGGGGTGTGACACGTAACCCAATTTCCTTAAATATGTCTCTTGCGTCTTTTTCCATTTTATATCCTAAATAGGAATATATCTTATTTAAAAACTGATGTCAAGTATTCTGCGGGAATTTCCAGCGCGTTGCAAAAATAGGCTGGGTTGGATATGATGATGTAAAAAAAGGTACCCATAAAACGTGGCTATAAACGTAGAACAACAACATCCTTTACCGTCTACCCTCGAAAAGATACATCTTCATCCCGTAACCCTCGCATTCTCAGGACCTCATAAACAACTTGAAAAAACATTCCTTGAGAATTATTTTATTACCTCCTTATCCGTCGTTAGGCTTGCCCTGATCTTTGCCGCTTTGATTTATGCCTCTTTTGGAATCCTCGATGCGTATCTTGTCCCAGAAAAAAAATCTACCTTTTGGTTAATTCGGTTCACGCTTATTTGCCCGAGTATTTTGGCCTTATACGGAATCACGTTTCTACCTATCTTTAATAGGATCTGGCAGCCTGTTTTAGCCGTGATTGAAATCCTCTCAGGGGCCGGCATTGTCTGGATGATCATCCTCGCACCTCCTCCCGCAAGTTATTCCTACTACGCTGGCCTGATTCTCATCGTTATCGTCGGATACACCGTTATCAACATGAGGTTCGTTTGGGCCTCGTTTGCCGGATGGGTCCTCGTCTTCCTTTATGAATTTACCGCGGGCCTCTTGACCAACACCCCTTCACCAGTCCTGATCAACAACAACTTTTTTCTCATCAGTGCCAACCTCATCGGAATGCTGGCGTGCTATCTGATAGAATTCCATAACCGTCGGGATTTCTTTATGAAGCACCTTCTGGAGATTGAGCGAGACAAGGTTCGTCAGGCCAAGGAACAGCTCGAAGAGCGAGTTCAGGAAAGAACAAAACAGCTCCAGGAAACCAACCGGCAGCTTATGAACGAAATCAAGGAGCGCCGCCAGCTGGAAAAAGAACGCGAGAGAATTCAATCTCAACTTAACAGACATCAAAAAATGGAATCCATCGGCCTGATGGCGGGTGGCGTGGCCCACGACCTCAATAACATTCTGTCGGGGATTATCAGTTATCCTGAACTACTGTTGATGAAACTGCCCGAAGACAGCGATCTTAGAAAATACCTCGAGGCCATCAAAGACTCGGGGAGTCGAGCAGCCGCGGTGGTCGCCGATCTTCTGACCGTCGCGCGGGGGGTCGCCTCCGAACAGGAGATCGTGTGCCTCAACAATCTGGTGGAAAACTATCTTTCTTCCCCCGAATGCAAGACTCTGGCCTCCCAGTTCCCTGATATAAGACTCTCCTTCAATCCAGCCCCTGACCTACCGGATTGCAAGCTGTCCACAATCCACATGCAAAAGGTCTTGATGAACTTGATCAACAACGCATTTGAGGCCATCGAAACGGAAGGAGATGTCGTCATTTCAACGGGCGAGTGTTACATCGATCGGGACAAACCGCCATCGGGTGCGGAGCTCCTTGAGACTGACCGATACGCCATACTAAAAATTTCAGACAATGGACCCGGCATATCGCCCCAAGATGTGAACCATATC
>JAOZMY010000041.1:0-4287 GCA_029934085.1 bacterium
AAAAGGAGGAAACACAATGTTTTGTTTTCAATGTCAAGAGACAGCAAAGAATACCGGATGCACCGTCCGAGGGGTGTGCGGCAAGCAGGAAGACCTGGCCAACCTACAGGATCTAATGATTTATACCCTGAGAGGGATCTCTATCTACGGGGAAAAGGCCAAGGAATTAGGAATTGTGGACCGAGAGGCGGGATTGTTCATCGCCCAGGGCCTGTTCGCCACCATCACCAACGCCAACTGGAGTGAAGAGTGGTTTTTTGATCACATCCGCCAGGCCCTGAAGGTCCGTGAGAACCTCAAAGAGAAATTCCTCGCTGCCTACAAGGAGAAGAACGGGAAGGATTTCGACGGGGAACTCCACGACGCGGCGGTTTGGACCTCAGACGACGAGGAGGAGTTCAAGGAAAAGGCAAAGACGGTGGGCGTCCTGGCCACGGAGAATGAGGATGTTCGTTCCCTGCGGGAACTTCTGATCCTCGGAACCAAGGGCATCGCCGCCTACGCGGATCACGCGGCCGTGTTGGGGAAAGAAAACGACGACATCTACGGATTCATCATGGAGGCCCTCGCCTCAACCACGAAGGATCTCTCCGTGGACGAGATGATCGGTTGGGTCATGAAGGCCGGAGAGGTAGCGGTCAACACGATGGCGCTCCTGGACGAGGCCAACACCTCCGCCTACGGCCATCCCGAGATCACCGAGGTTAATCTGGGCGTCCGCAACAATCCGGGCATCCTCATCAGCGGTCATGACTTGAAGGATATGGAAGAACTTTTAGAGCAGACCAAAGGCACGGGCGTGGATGTCTATACCCACGGCGAGATGCTGCCGGCCAACTACTACCCTGCCTTCAAGAAGTATGATCACTTCGTGGGCAACTACGGAAGTTCCTGGTGGCACCAGAACGAGGAATTCGAGGCCTTCAACGGTCCCATCATCCTAACCACCAACTGCCTCGTTCCTTTGAAAAAGAACAACACTTATCTGGATCGCCTGTTCACCACGGGTGTCGTTGATTACCCCGGTGCCAAGCACATTGCCGATCGCCCGAAGGGTGGGCAGAAGGACTTTTCCGAGGTCATCGAACTGGCCAAGACATGTGCCCCACCCAAGGAGCTGGAGACGGGTAAGATCGTGGGTGGTTTCGCCCATAATCAGGTTCTCGCCCTGGCCGACAAGGTGGTGGAAGCGGTCAAGTCGGGTGCCATCAAGCGCTTTGTGGTCATGGCCGGGTGTGACGGACGCCAGAAGTCCCGCAGCTACTACACCGAAGTGGCGGAGAAGCTGCCCAAGGATGCGGTGATCCTCACGGCCGGATGCGCCAAGTATCGCTACAACAAGCTGAATCTCGGCGACATCGGCGGGATCCCGAGGATCCTCGACGCCGGCCAGTGCAACGACTCCTACTCCTTGGCGGTCATCGCCCTCAAGTTGAAAGAGGTCTTCGGACTGGAGGATATCAACGAGCTGCCTATCTCCTACGACATCGCCTGGTATGAACAGAAGGCCGTGGCGGTCCTGCTGGCCCTCCTCTTCCTCGGTGTCAAGGGTATCCGGTTGGGACCCACCCTTCCCGCCTTCGTTTCCCCCAACGTCTTGAAGGTTTTGGTGGAGAAATTCGACATCAAACCCATCGGCACGGTGGAGGAAGACGTCAAGGCCATGATGGAAGGCAAGTAACGAAAACAACGGGAACGGGAGACCGGTGGTGATGGAATTGATAAATTCAAGACCTGACCCCAGGTTTCCCGCTCCTTGAACGGAGTATGACGATGAAATGCCCGGGACAGGACACGCGATACTGGAAAGGGGACGCCATCTACGAGGTCCCCTGCCCGAATTGCGGTCACATGGTGGAATTTTTCAAAGACGAGTCCACACGGAAATGTAAAAATTGTGGCACGAAGGTCATCAATCCCAAAATGGACTTCGGATGCGCGGCCCACTGTAAGTTCGCCGCCCAGTGCCTGGGGGAACTTCCCCCGGAACTTTTGGCCGAGCGGGAAGATCTTTTGAAAGACCGCGTGGCCATTGAGATGAAACTCACCCTGAAGAAGGACTTCAAGCGGGTGGGGCAGGCCACTCGGTCGGCGCGCTATGCGGAGAAGATCGCCCAGGCGGAAGGAGCGGACCTGGCGGTGGTCCTATCCGCCACCTATCTGCAGGATGTGGTGGTGAAACCAGAGGGTGGAGATCCCACGCCGGAGGAAAAGGTAGCCGCCGCCCAAGCCATCCTGGAGAAGCTGGGTGCGCGTGAAGACCTGGTGGACGAGGTCTCAGATATCATCACAGCCATTCACAAGGGTGAGCAACGGGATACCGTCAATTTCAAGACCGTGCATGACGCTATTCTCCTCGGTGCCCTCCAAGGTCGCCTCAAAAAGGCACCGGAAGCGGCGGAGAAACTGGGAGAGGAAGTTTTCCCACAACTGCTCACGGAAAAGGGAAAAGAACTGAATCGCACCTTGGTGGCAGATGTACTGAAAGACCTGGAAAAGACGCGGGCGAAAGAGACGGCCGCTTAGTTTGGAGAGAAATAAATGAGAGTCAATAGAAAAATCATCGAAATCGATGAAGAACTGTGTGACGGGTGCGGGGAGTGTATCCCTTCCTGCTCGGAAGGGGCTCTTCAGATCATCGACGGAAAGGCCCGGCTCGTTTCGGAGAGCTACTGCGACGGCCTGGGGGCCTGTCTCGGTGAGTGTCCGCAGGGCGCACTGAGGGTCGTTGAACGTGAGGCGGAAGAATTCGATGAAGAAGCCGTGGAGGAGTATCTCGAAAAGGCGGGTAAAAACGAGCCGATGGATCTTCCCATGGGGGTCTGTCCTTCAGCCGCCGTTCATATCTTTGGTGAAAACGGGCCAAGTTGTGAGACGGCCAACGAACCCGTTACCCTGGAACCGGGCGAAAGCCACCTGGGTCACTGGCCGGTTCAGATCAATCTGGTGCCGGTTTTGGCCCCGTTCCTGGACAACGCATCACTGCTGGTGCTGGCGGACTGCACCGCCGTGGCCTACCCCAACCTCCACAAAGACTTTCTCGGGGAGCGGGCCGTGATGATGGGATGCCCCAAGTTCGACGATATCGAGGGCTATCTCGAAAAGTTTACAGAGATCTTCAAAACCAAGGACATCAAACAGGTCACCGTTTTGAATATGGAGGTTCCCTGCTGTTCGGCCTTACCTATCATCGTGCAAAAGGCCATGAAAAATGCGGGTAAAATCGTCCCTTACGAAGAAATCATGATTGGAACGGACGGCAAGATTTTGAGCCGTTCCTGATAACCTCCCTTTCTCCCCCTTGGGGCGCGGTTCGCCGCGCCCCTCTCCCTCCCCTTTTTTGTTTGTCCCGTTTCTTTCGTTTATCCCGTAGGATATTTCTTTAAAACTTTTTCGCCTCTTACCCCAACTCCAGGACTGCGAACCGACGAACTCCGAACTGTTTAGCTTGTTTTTCCCAGGGGCCTCACGCCTCGCGGAGTTTATGCCCATCGGTTTCTTGATCTATGTCAATGCCTTTTCCGACCGCTCGGACTAATCTTAGTAAAATTAAGGAATCGCCCCCGTAAAGGGTGATAAAGGGAGGTTTGAAATGTCAGATTGGAAAGATAAAAAGGATTCGTTCGAGGTCGTGGATGTCCGGAGTATCCGGGGGAATTTCCTTCCCATGCTGATGGCGAAGGCGAAGAAAAAAGCGGCAGGCGAAGGGATGTGCGTGGTACAGAGCTTCGAACCTATTCCCCTTTACTCTGCAATGGAAGAGTTGGGATATGAATATGTGACGGAAAAGATGGCGGACGACGAATACCGTGTCTATTTCTATCGGAAAGAGGCTAGGCAACCGGAACTCCCGGGTGGCATGGACGTGCCGCTCAAGCCCACGGCCATTCTGAACTTTAAAGAAATCGCTGACGAGCTGGCCAACATCGTGGTCCCCTTCTGGAAACTCATCTGGGAGCGAGAAAATCCGGCTATCGACCAGAAGACACGATTCCTTCTCTCCCTCGCCAACGGGGTCGGCGGCGGACGGTTTCGTCAGGCCACGCGAGAACTCATCAAGGCCTACGCCTTTGGGGTTACAACCGACGTGCTGGACGAACTCTTTGAGCTGTTTGTCTGGAACCAAGGCGTGGGAACCTTCGCGTCGGAGATCGGACCTTCTCCCCTCTTTGGCGCCTACAAACTAATTAAAAAATTGGAAGGCAAGGGTGTGGAACGGTCGGACATCGTCAAGGAACTCATCGAGAAATTTGGCGAGAAGAACCCCGACGTGGGAACCATGTATCG
>JAOZMY010000041.1:4387-13384 GCA_029934085.1 bacterium
GCGTATGGAGATACCAGGAAATTTTTTGACGTCCGGGATGGGGGTTCTACCCCATACTGATCTGGAGAAGGGATTGGCATTGGCCATGAGTGTGGATATTCCCTTCTGGCCGCAGCTTCCCAAGATGCGCTACGAAGAAGACATGTATGCCCAGGTGGCGCACCGATTTCCGGGATCCAACATCAACATTGAAAAGCGGAAGGTGGAATTCAACCGTGCCACCTTTTACGAGGACCTGGAGACCTACCTCTTCAAAGTGGACGATCCCCATTTCTTCCAGCTTACGCCCGAAGCGTCGTTGGTTTTCCACCTTTTCCTTGAGAAAGATCTTTCCAAATATCCGGCCATTCGGGGACAGATGGAGGGTCCCATCAGCTTTGGCCTGGTGGTGCACGATGAGAATGACCAGCCGATCCTTTACATCGACGAGGTGCGCCAGATCCTCTTCGACTTTGTGGCAAGGAAGGTCAACTCACAGTTGGACCAGCTTCTGGAAAAGAACCCGAATACCTTCATGTTTATCGACGAGCCGGGGCTGCAGTTTATCTTTTCCGCCCTTTCCGGCTATGGAGACATCCAGGCAAAAGATGAGATGAACGAGATGTTCTCGCAGATCAAGGGGAAGCGGGGAATCCATCTATGCGGGAATCCCGGCTGGGGATTCCTTCTGGATTTAGACATCGACATTCTCTCCTTTAATGCCTACGACCGGGGTGATGTCTTCGTGGGATATGCCGACCGTATCAAAGCCTTTTTAGACAAGGGTGGCGTCATTGCCTGGGGCATCGTCCCCGTCGTGTATGAAGATTTCAACAAGGAGTCTTTCGATTCCCTCTATAAGAAGATTGTGGACATTTTAGATAATCTTGCCTCTAAAGGTGTGGGACGTGACCTGATTCGGGAGCGATCTCTCTTGATGCCTGCCACCTGTTCCCTCGTCAATCCGGACGGGGACGCGACGGTGGAAAATGGTTACAAACTACTTCGTGAGATTTCGGAAAAGTTGAAGGCTGAATATCATTAGCACTTGGGTGATGAATAAGTAATTGTTTCGATACCCGCGGGGCCATCCCGTGGGTATTTTTTGTGTAATTTTTTTCGCACCACTCTGTTTTTGAAAGGAGTCGCCACACAATTTTCCTTGACAAGCCATAGGAGTTTGTTATAATTTGCACAAAGTATGAATTTGAAGGGTAAAAAGATTGGAAGTCAAGCTGAAATTTTCATATCTTTTGTGAATTTAATGAACGTTTAAATAAAAAAAGGAGGCAGTATATGGATTTTGAATTTGATGAAGAATTGCAGGCAATGCGAGACATGGCACGGAACTTCGCAGAGCGGAAGATCCGGCCCACGATGGAAGAGGATGAAAAAGAGCACAGGTTTCGCAGAGAGATTGTGGAAGATATGGCGCGCCAGGGATTTTTCGGATGTATTGCTCCGGAAGAGTATGATGGCAATGATGCTGGCTTCATGGGTGCTACGGTTATGTGTGAGGAAATCGCACGGGTGAGCCCGTCCTGGGGATTGCCCTTCAACCTCCAGATGATGGGAATGCAGACGGTTCTGATGAATCATGGGACGGACGAACAGAAGGCCGCTTTCTATCCCGGTCTGGTCAGCGCGAAGACTCTGGGAGCCTTTGCTATTACGGAACCCAACAGCGGTTCGGACGTGGCAGGGATGGGAACCACTGCGACCGTGACGGATGATGGATTTCTCCTCAATGGCACGAAGACATGGATTTCCGGAATTCCAGTGGCCGATGTGGCTGTAACCTTCGCATATACAGACAAAAGCAAAAAACACCGGGGAATTTCTGCGTTTTTGATTGAGGATATGCACGCGGAAGGGATCGAGCAGATCGCCATCGAGTCCAAGTTGGGCCTTTACTGTGCCCCCACCGGTGAGATTACCTTCCAAGATGCCTTTGTCCCCAAGAAGAATCTTGTTGGTGAGATGGGTGAGGGATTCAAGATCTGCATGATCATGCTTGACAGTACGCGGTTGAGCTCCGCGTCCCGTGCCGTGGGTGTGGGTCAGGCCCTGATCGAGTACTGTGTCCAGTACGCCAATGAGCGGACCCAGTTCGGTCAACCCATCGGTAAGTTCCAGATGATCCAAGACCAGATCGCCGATATGTATATCGAGCATGAGGCGGCTAAATTGCTGGTCTATCGGTCTGCCTGGGAAAAGGACAAACAGTGGCGTGCGACCGGGAAGGTCTTCAAGACCACGCTGAATACCTCTGTCGCAAAGCTTTATGCGGCTGAGGCGGCCTCCCACGCAGCCAATCTTGCCATGAAGATCTACGGATCCTATGGGTTCTCTACAGAGTATCCTGTGGAACGTTACTACAGGGATTCCAAGACCTATCAGGTGGTGGAAGGAACCAGTAATATTCAGAAGGTGATCATAGCAGGGTTTGCCCTGGGATATAGAAAGTAAAAAAATAAGATCAACTAAAATTTGTCCGGAGGGGGAGGAAGCTCCCCCTGCGGATTACTGTTGCCTGAAAAGAAGAGGGATGTCATGAAATTAGAGGGGAAAGTTGCGGTTGTCACAGGGAGCAGCCGGGGCGTGGGACGTTCTGTAGCCCTGGCATTTGGTCGGGAAGGGGCCAATGTGGTAGTAAACTACTCAAGGAGCGAAGGTGCGGCGAAGGAAGTCGTTTCACAGATCGAGAGCATGGGACAAAAGGCCATCGCCGTCAAGGCCGACGTAGCCAAACGGGAAGACGCCCAAGCCCTTCTCAAGGCGGCAGGGGATGCCTTCGGGAAGGTAGATATCCTGGTCAATAACGCGGGGATTACCCGACCCGCCATGATGCACAAGATGACGGAAGAACAGTGGGATGCCGTGGTGGATCTCCACATGAAGGGGACCTTCCTCTGTGCCCAGGCGGCCTATCCCTATTTCAAGGAACAGCAATCTGGAAGAATCATCAATGTAACCTCCGTGGCGGGAATCGTGGGGACCGTGGGACAGATCAACTACAGCGCCGCGAAAGGCGGGATTATTTCCATGACCAAATCGATGGCGAGGGAACTGGCCCGCTATCAGGTGTGCGCCAATGTCATCTCCTTAGGGATTGTGGCGACAGAGATGACGGAGAAGATACGGACTGATCCAAAACTGAAGGATATCTACATGAACCGAATCCTGTTAAAACGATTCGCGGAGCCGGATGATATTACTCCTGCGTTTGTCTTTCTCGCCTCGGACGAGTCAGGCTACATCACGGGTCAGCTCATCTGCGTCGACGGCGGTTATGGGATGATATAAGCTTGAATAAAAACGAAGGCTGAAAAGAAAGGTACATTTGAGAAGAGAAAAGCGCCTTTCACCTTCAACCTTTAACCTTTAACCTTCTATAGGAGGGGTTGACAATGGCAGATGTACCAAAAGAGATTCAAACGTGGCAGATGGTGCAACCCACCATCAAGGACAGGGAAACGGGAAAGGTAACCCCGGGTAAACTGGAGAAAAAATCGATTCCCGTTCCCGAGCTGAAAGAGGGAGAGGTTCTTGTAGAAATCGCAGGTTGCGGAGTGTGTCACACCGACTTGGGCTATTTCTACGATGGGGTCCCTACGGTGAGCAAGCCACCTCTGACCCTTGGGCATGAGATCTCGGGAACCGTAGTGGCGGGTGACGAGGCGTGGATTGGGAAAGAGGTCATCATCCCTGCCGTGATGCCGTGCCGAAAATGCTATCTCTGCAAGATCGGCCGGGGTAATCGGTGCCTCGATCAGAAAATGCCCGGGAACAGTCTGGGGATCTACGGGGGCTTTTCCAGCCATATCCCCGTGCCCTCCATCGATCTTTGTGAAATCAAGGATCGAAAAGGCATTCCGCTGTCCCACTTTGCCGTGATTGCAGACGCGGCCACGACCCCGTTTCAGGCGGCCAAGCGCGCTGATCTCCAGCCAGGGGATAACGTCGTCGTGGTAGGAATCACCGGCGGTGTCGGACAGTATATGGGGCAGATTGCCAAAGCCTTGGGTGCGAAGACGGTTGTCGGGATTGCCCGGAACCAGGCAAAGCTGGAACGGGCCCTCAAGTTCGGCGCGGATTTTGTCATCAACTCCACGGACAAAGACGCGCGTGCGGTCTCCAAGGAATTCCGCGGCCTATGTAAGGAAAACGGTTTGCCCAACTACGGATGGAAAATCTTTGAGGTCACGGGGACTCGGCCCGGTCAGGATATCGCTCTGGCATTGTTGAGTTTCATCGGGAAACTCATCGTGGTCGGATTCGGCATGGCCAAGAATGAATACAGCATCTCCCGTCTGATGGCTTTTGACGCGGAGATCATCGGAACATGGGGCTGCCTGCCGGAATACTATCCGATCGTTTTGGATATGGTTCTGGAAGGCAAGATTAATATCGAAAACTTTGTAGATCCCCGCCCCATGAGCACAATCGCCGAGGCATTTGAAGAGGCCCACAGGACACCGCCCGTGAAACGGATTGTCTTGGAGCCGGACTTCTAAACCTCTAAACCCAAAAAAAGAGAAGGAGGTAGGACTATGTCGTTAGATTGGTTACCAAGGGATAACAACGTTAAGAATCACGCGATTTTTGGAGATGAGCACTTTGGAACCGAGCCCCCCTGCACCATGTACGAGCTGCACCCCGTCGTAGATCCTGACGGGAATGAGGTCGAAGGACTCTATACCGCTTGGATCATCCTGAACAACCCGCGGCAGTATAATTCCTACACCACGGAGATGGTGAAGGGTGTCATTGCGGGGTTTCAGAAGGCCTCTTCGGATCGTCGCGTCGTGGCAGCCATCTTCACCGGCGCCGGCGACAAAGCCTTTTGCACGGGCGGAAACACGAAGGAATACGCCGAATACTACACGAAACGGCCCCAGGAATATGCCGACTACATGGACCTCTTCAACGCGATGGTCGACTCCATTCTGATGTGCAAGAAACCGGTCATCTGCCGTGTCAACGGCATGCGCGTGGCTGGCGGCCAGGAGATCGGTATGGCCTGTGACCTGGCGGTTTCTTCCGATCTCGCCATCTTTGGCCAGGCAGGTCCGAGACATGGGTCCGCCCCGGATGGTGGATCTTCTGACTTCCTTCCGTGGTATCTTGGCATCGAGGATGCTATGTGGAACTGCGTTTCCTGCGAGATGTGGAGCTCATACAAGATGAAACGGCTCGGCCTGATCTCCAAGGTGGCCCCGATCTTGAAGAAAGATGGAAAGTTCATCCGCAACCCGCTTGTCATTATCGACAAGTATGTCGAGGACGGTGAGATTGTCTATGGCGAGTTCAAGACTGGCGAAGAGGCGAAAGAGGCCCGCGCCATGATCAAGGAACTCCCCACCGACTTCGAACTGGTGGACAAAGAGGTCAATAAGATTGTTTGGACCTTTACAAACCTCATGCCTCACTGCCTGATGAAGTCCATCGATAGTGTCCGGGCCAAGAAGAAATTCTTCTGGGATCAGATGAAGCTGCCTAACAGACATTGGCTGGCCGCGAACATGAACTACGAGGCCTACATGGGCTTCAACGCCTTCAACACCAAGAAGATCACGGGCAAAGACACCATCGATTTCATCCGCTATCGCCAGTTGGTAGCCGAGGCGAGAGAGCTGAACGACGATTTCTACGAAGAAATCTTTGCCAAACCCCAGAAGTAAACCCTAACCTTCCCGATGGCCCGGACGGTGAAACCGTCCGGGCCATCTTTTTACGATCCGACCATGACCCGATATTCCCTCGTTCCCAGAAAAGAAATCAAGAGGCGCATTTCTAAGCTCCAAGAGGCCCTTCGGTCGAATGGCATCGAAGCAAGTTTTTGGATTCAGAAAATTGATATCTTTTATCTGACTGGCACACTCCAGCGTTCTTATCTCTTCGTTCCCGCAAAAGGAGAACCGATTCATCTCATCAAGAAGGATTTCAAACGAGGGGTCCGTGAATCGGGAATCGAACTGAAGGTACCTATCCGTTCGAGGAAGGAGATCCCGCCGCTGATCCGTAAGCACTACGGAAAACTCCCGAAGACTCTGGGGCTGGAGACGGATGTTCTCCCCGTGCAGGAATGGCGGATGATGGAGAATCTCTTCGAAGGATGCCGACTGGTTGACGCCTCTTCACTTTTACTGAATCTTCGATCGGTAAAATCTCCTTACGAACTCGGCATTATGGCGCGGGCGGGCCGCGTGGGTCAGCAGGTCTATGAGCATGGCCGCAGGATTTTGAAGGAAGGGATGACGGAGATCGCATTCGCAGGCGAGATGATGGCCAAGGCCTTCGCGTTGGGACATGAAGGTCTCCTCAGAATGCGTTCCCTGAACGACGAGTCTTATTGTTGGCATATTTTGAGCGGTAAAAGCGGCGGGATCGTCAGCTATATCAACGCCCCGATGGGAGGATTGGGACTTTCTCCCGCCTTTCCTGTGGGGGCCTCCATGAAACCCATCCAACGACACGAACCGATCATGGTCGATTTTGGCATTTGCCTTCAGGGATACCAGATCGACGAAACCCGGATGTTCTGTATCGGCTCCCTACCGAAACGCTACCTGGATCTTTACCATTCCATCGTGAGGGTCCAGCACGCCATCCTCGATGCCACCCGCCCTGGGATCCGGGGGAAAGATCTCTTTGAGGTTGGACTCGAGGTGGCGGAGAGGGAGGGCATCTCAGATATCTATCTCGGCCCCCCAGACAACAAGGTCAGCTTCGTGGGACACGGGATCGGTTTGGAGATCAACGATCCACCCTTCATCGCGAAGCGGGACGAGACCCCTCTGAAGGAAGGCATGACCTTCGCCTTGGAGCCAAAATTGGTCTTGGAGGGAGAGGCGGCCATCGGGATAGAGGATACCGTGGTAGTGACCCGCGATGGCATCCGGCGCCTGACACCACTGCGCCAGACTATCTTTCACGCCTCGTTGAAATAAAGCCCAGCGCTATTTGCCATTGTTGATATCATCGTTTACACTTGTGACAACAAGTAAAAGATGGAAAAGGAGGTAGTCAAGATGTGTTTTGTGCTCCCAGAAGACTATCAGGCCCTGAAAGAAGCTACTCGTGAATTCTCTGAAGGCGAGATGACCGACGAGCTCTTAAAGGCGTGTAATGACCGGCACGAATTTCCGTTTGAGCTCTACCGCAAGGCGGGAGAGGTGGGGATTATCGGCGCTGGTTTCGAAGAGGCCGTCGGTGGTGCAGGGTTCGGTCTTCTCGGTGCAGCCATCGCCATCGAGCAGATGTGCAGGGTTTCCCCCGGCCTTGGTATGGCACTTAGCCTGGGATGGATCCCGGGGCTGGTCGTGGACGTGAACGGGGATGATCGGATGCGTCAGAAATACGTTCGCCCCATGGTGGAAGGAAAGGCCATCTCCGCCATCTGCATGACGGAACCAAATTACGGAAGCGATATACGCAGGGTTGACACAACGAGCGACCTCGTTGCAACAGACAAGGGGGATGTTTTCCTCGTTAATGGGAACAAGATTTTTACCACAAATGCCACCTATGCCACCTTTTTTACCATTCTCTGCCAGGATGGGGACAACGAGACCTCCCTTGTCTTCGACCAAGAGGTTATGGAGAACAATCCCGGCGAACTGGATATCGATGAGATGCCCGGCAAGATGGGGCAGCGGATGGTCTCTTCCTGCGAGTTGACCTTCAAAGACTTCGAGGTTCCCAAAGAGAATATCCTCGGGAAGCGTTACGAGGGTCTCAAGACGGTGATCAACTTCTTCAACAAGAGCCGGGTGGAGATCGCCTCTCAAGGAATGGGGGCGGCGGAATATGGCTTGTTTAAGGCCCTTGCCCATGCCCGTGAGCGAGAGCAGTTCGGGAGAAAGATCCTCCAGCACCAGGCCATCGGGCATCGCCTGGCCCGAATGATCACCGCCGTGAAACAGGCCCAGCTTCTCCTTTACGACACAGCTTGGCGCTACGATCACAAAAAGGGCGGCTCATGGATGGAGAAAGGACTTTCTACCTGCATGGTGAAGTACTACATCCCGGAGCTCGCCCTGGATATCCTGAAAAGCGCCATCGATATCTTCGGGGGCTATGGCTATTTCGAAGAAATGGGACTGGAAGGTGCCTATCGGGACACACGGATTACCCCCATCTACGAGGGAACCGTTGAGATGCAGCTCGATGTTATCTCCCACATCCTCATGCGAATCGATATGAACTACCTGAACAAGGATTTCTTTTAATTCTCTTATTTCTTCCGTTCGGGCAATCTGACGCAACAAAGCCCCCCTCAAGTGATTGAAAAACAGCTGAAAGTATGTCACTTTAGGACCATGATTATTTCTAACAAGTTGGGATAGAGGGGTTGGTTTCTGTTTAAACAATAAACGGAAAGGGAGAATTGTATGCTGTTTCTTGCTGTTTTACTTGTCATCATTGTTGTTATCGGTGGGTGGTTGATGATGTCCTACAATGGTTTGGTTCGCCTGAAAAACCTTGTGGAGGAAGGCTGGAGTGGGATCGATGTCCAGCTTAAACGACGGGCCGATCTCATTCCCAACCTCATCGAGACGGTCAAGGGATATATGGGCCATGAGCGTGAGCTTTTGGAAAAGGTGACGGAGCTTCGTTCGAAGGCCATGAAGGCCGAAGGCGTGGCGGAAAAGGCGAGGTTGGAAGGGGAGTTATCCCGCTCCCTGGTGAATGTCCTTGCCGTGGCGGAAAATTATCCTGATTTGAAAGCTAACCAAAATTTCCTGGACCTCCAGGAGCAGTTGGCCAAGATCGAAGACGAGATCCAGATGGCACGGCGGTATTACAATGGAACCGCTCGGAACCTAAATATCAAAGTTGAATCCTTCCCAAGCAATATCGTTGCTAATATGTTCCATTTCGAGAAGGCGGAATATTTCGAGATCGAAGACGAGGCCGACCGGAAAGCACCCAAGGTTTCATTCTAAAAAAGCTTTTTCGATAACTTTCTCATGGGGGAAATAAGGTGAAGAGGTTTTTTTCATTTTTGGTCGC
>JAOZMY010000041.1:13484-19068 GCA_029934085.1 bacterium
ACGGCCGGCCGGAATCGTATCATCTCAAATCCCTTTCGAACGGCGTGAGAGTTTATATGGGTAAAAAGAACGTCATCCTCCGTCCCGGCATCTATACCTTCACCCTGGTTTACTGGACGAATCGACAGTTGGGTTTTTTCAAGGATCATGACGAGCTGTACTGGAACGTCACGGGGAACGCTTGGGCATTCCCCATCGAACACGTAGAAGCCATTGTTCATCTTCCACCGGGCGCAAAGGTTATCAAACAGACGGCCTACACGGGGTTCCAGGGTGCGAGAGGCCAAGACTACAAGGTGGAAACGGACGAAAAGGGGAATATCGTTTTTGTCACTACGCGCCCCCTCGCCCCGAAGGAAGGACTCTCTATCGTGGTGGCCTGGCCCAAGGGATTCGTCCGGGAGCCGACCCTCAAGGATAAGGCGAGGTATTTTCTTAGGGATAACGGAAGTATCGTCGCTGCGGCTTTGGGACTGATAATCCTTTTCATCTATTATTTCCTAACCTGGCTCAAGGTGGGGAAGGACCCAGAAAAGGGGACCATTATCCCCCGTTTTCATCCTCCTGATGGCTTTTCACCTGCGGCGGTCCGATTCGTTATGGAAATGGGCTACGATGCCAAGGCCTTTGCGGCGGCGGTTGTCGACATGGCTGTGAAGGGGGCCTTACGGATTGTGCAGGACGACGACGGGACCTACACCCTGGAGAGGATTACGAACAACGTGCCGGCCCTATCCAAGGGGGAGCAAAGGGTTCTGGACGCCCTCTTCGACTACAGCGGTATTCTTGTTCTCAAAAATGAAAATCATAAAACCGTCCAGGCGGGCAAGAAGGCCTTGGAAAAGGTCCTGAAACAAGAATATGAGAAAAATTATTTTCTGAGAAACACCCGTTATTTCATCCCAGGCCTCATCATCACTTTTTTGACCCTGATTGGCATGGTCCTTACGGCACGGAATGTTCCGACTGCAACCTTCATGGGTCTTTGGCTCTCTATCTGGACCGGGGGTGTTTTTTTCCTTTTGAGATCCGCCATATCTGCATGGAGGGCCAAAATTGACAAGAAAAAGGCAATCGGAACGACCCTTTTTACCCTTCCCTTCCTCGCGGGGGAGATCTTCGGGCTTACGGTCTTCGCGAAGGCGGTATCATTCCCTGCGGCGCTTTTATTCATTGGGGTTATCTTTCTCGATGTCCTCTTCTATCATCTACTCAAGGCGCCGACGCATCACGGGCGTAGAATCATGGATGAGATCGAGGGTTTCAAGCTCTACCTGGAAACGGCGGAGGAAGAGCGATTCAGGCTTATGCATCCTCCTGAAAAGACGCCGGAACTCTTTGAAAAATACCTGCCTTACGCCATGGCCCTGAATGTTGAGAACGCGTGGAGCCAGAAATTCGAGGATATTCTGGCGCGGGCTGCTGCGGAAGGGACATATCAGCCTGGCTGGTACTCTGGTGGATATCTGACCTCGGGAGATTTTTCCGGGCTGGCCTCTGGAATCGGGAGCTCCCTGAGCAGTGCCATCGCCTCGTCCTCTGTGGCTCCGGGCTCTTCTTCGGGCTTCAGTGGCGGGGGAGGCTCCGGCGGAGGCGGTGGAGGAGGAGGTGGCGGCGGCTGGTAGATTCTGCCGTCTACCGATGCCGTTATATCGTGTCAAGGAATTTGAAAAGATATCGTTCGTCTTTAAGATTTAAGATCTTTTCCCTGTCCCGAGAGAGGGTCTCGTAGCTCATCCCCTCGATTTCTTCCTTCGATAAGTTCAGAGGGTTTTCCGGCGTTCCCCTCGTGATGATTCCCAGGCCGTGGTCGCAATTCAAGACAAAGATCCGCAGGTCTTTTCGGGTGCTTCTTAGGAGACAGATTGTTTTCCAGACATCGCCGCTCCACTGCCCCGTCCAGCCGGGAAGATTGAGGGATGCGGCATGGTCGTAGTTGCTGGCTGGCTGGGCTGCCGCCTCGTTGGACGGGTTGCAGTCGTGCATTACGATGACGCCGCCTTCTTTGAGCACTGTGAGCGCATTTTCCACGTCTTTGAGAGTCTGGCCGTGGGAGTGAAGGCCATCGATGAAAACCACGTCGAATTTGAAGGAACCCTTGATTTGGGCAAAAAAGTCGTCGCTGGTCATCTCGTAATATTTTGCGAAGAGGTTCCAGGGGTTTCTAAAAAGCCATGCCAGCTTTCGTTTTGCGGGAAATTTGAAATGGGGATCTACCGCGGCCTTTTGTCTTGCCTTGATCTTGAAAAAGTTTTTTCCGGTTCCCATACCGATTTCCAGGTACGCGGGGGCCTTTTTCTTGTCCAATATTCTTTGAATGACCTCGGTTCTTTTCATTTAGAAAACATATAATTTTATCGGAAAACTGTCAAAACGTTCCGTCACATATGTCCCGATTTCATACAATGTTTCACGCGCTTTTGTGTGTTGACCCATAAAGGGAAACGAGAGGTCCCGCACTGAAACCATGCGCGAAGATGCTGAGTAGAATCGTTAGCGCGATGGTGGCGTAAACCGTTTCGTGTTCCGTGGTTGAGCCGATCTTGTAGGTAACGATTAGGACATAGAGAATGGAGGCGATTCCTCTGGGGCCGAACCAGCCGATGAAGAGCTTGGTTGAAAAATCGAGCCCCGAACCGATAAGGCAAAGGACAACCGGGAGCATCCGGATCACTGTCAGGCTGAGGATCGCATAGACCAAGACGGTTCCGTTCCAGTATGCGATGGATTTCGGCACGAAGGTGATCCCGAACATGATGAAGCTGATCATGATCAGAAGCTCCCCCTCACTTTCGGCAAAATCTTTTACGTGTCTTCGGAGATCTTCGTTGTAATTCCCATGGTAAAGTCCCGCGAAGAATGCGGCGATGAAACCGTTTCCCCCTACATGCTCCGCAAGGTGATAGGCAAATATGGCCAGAATTAGGGGAATCAAGTTCTGATAACTTTCCTGCATCCGGTTTCTGGCCATTTCCCTGGCGGACAGTCGGGCCCCCGCATAGCCTGCTACGATTCCTGTTAGGGCGCCGAAAAGGATTTGCTTCGCCACGTATCCTAACCATCCGTAGCCTCCCGCTTGGGGGTTATGGGCTACGATTAAGGCAACAACTGTGATGATCATGGGAAAGACGATCCCGTCGTTCAGCCCGCTTTCTACGGTAATGGTCGATCGGATTTCTTCCGGAACCTTCGGATCGCTCACGACTGCCTTCCCCAAGGCCGCGTCCGTTGGGGCGAGGATGAGAGCCAGCAAGAGTAGATAGAGCTTCGATTCTCCCGGGAAAAATGCGTAAGCGAGATAGACCCCTAAGATGATAGTCAGGGGGAGGCCGACAAACAGCAGCCTTACTGGGAAATTCCATTCGTGGCGCAGTCGCTTCAAGTTCAGGGATGCTGCATCCGTGAACAGCACCAGGATCAGTGCGATTTCGGCAATGGTTTGAACTACGTTTCCATCGATCACGAGATTTTTTGCCCCGAACACCAGAGGGGAAAAGAGGATGCCAACGGTGGTAAATATCATGGGGCCGGAAATATTCAATCGGGAAAGCAACCTCGAGAAAAAACCATACCCGAGGATTACGAGCGTGATGCCCAGTATAATCGAGCTCTCTTCCATATTATTCCTACTTATTGGAATCGTGAGGCGTTGTCAATTTTCCAACTTTCCCCAGAAACGTTTCAGCCAAGGCCCCATGCCGTAGATGACGGCGAGGATGAAGAAGACCTGGAGAATGGGTTTGAAGGAGAGGGCGAAGACCGTGAGGCTGCTGAACATAGTGGCGGCGATGGCCAGCGAGATGGCCTGGGAGCTGGCCGTAGCGCCGAGGAGTAGGATGATGCCCTGTTCATAACGGAAGCGGAGGACCTTGGCGGCGACAATGGCGACGGTGAGTTGAATAAGATAGTAACAGAGGAGGGCGACGGCCACGAGGAAGAAGAGCACGGGCTTGTGGAGGATGATGGGGGCGACCTTGGCGACGGAGAAGAAGATGATGATGAGGATCCCCGTGGCGGAGACGCCGGGGAAGACCTTTTTCAGTTCCATGAAATAGGCCTGGCCCTTGGTGGCGATGATCCGTTTCCGCGTAATATAGCCGAGGATAAGGGGAACTACGATGTAGAGCAGGAGATTTCCAGCCAGCCGAAGGGTTGGGATGGGAATAATGGCCCCGCCGTTGACGCGGACCAGGATGGGGGAGAGGATAGGCAGCAACAGGAGACCCGTGACGGCGATGACGATGGCATCCTCCACGCTGGCATCGGCGATGCCCGTCCATCCAATCAGCATATTGGAGCAGGGGATGGCGCCCACCAGGACCATGGCCAGGGCGAGGTCGGGTTCATGGGCGAGGATGGTCCGGGAGATGAGGAAAGCGGTTCCGGAGGCCGCGAAGAAGGCGAGGAAGTGGGTGCTGATGATGAGGCGAAAGTTCTTGCTCGCCGTTTTCACCTTCTCCACCGCCATGCCCGTCAGCATGGGATAGAGCATCATGAAGACCGCGAACATGCTGATGGGCTTGATGTTGAGGGATCTCATGTCCAGGTTAGAGCCCACGATGAGGGCGCAGACAAAATCCACCGCCACGAAGAGATAGAGATACTGCTTGATCCGCATCAGGTTTTTTCGAATCATAAGGCCTCCGATTTAGAGAATCGTATCGGATGAGAGGGGAAAAGTAAACTTCAGACTTCATGCTAACTTTCTCCCACCTTGACACCAAGCCCCGTTCCAGTGTAAAACCGGCTAACTTTTTAAGGGGTTTGACCATGAACGTGCAGGACCTTATCTTGGCATTACAGACATTCTGGGCGGAGCAGGGATGCCTGATCCAGCAGCCTTACGACGTGGAGGTGGGCGCGGGGACATTCCATCCCGCCACCTTTCTGGCGTCCGTCGGGCCGGAGCCGTGGGCCGCGGCTTACGTGCAGCCCTCCCGGCGCCCCACGGACGGGCGCTACGGGGAGAATCCCAACCGTCTTCAGCACTACTTTCAATTCCAGGTGCTCATCAAACCATCACCGCTCGACATCCAGGAGATCTACCTCGACAGCCTGACCCGCTTTGGCGTGGATCCTCTGGAACACGACATCCGTTTCGTGGAGGATGACTGGGAATCCCCCACACTGGGAGCTTGGGGCCTGGGTTGGGAAGTCTGGCTGGATGGGATGGAGATCACCCAGTTCACCTACTTCCAGCAGGTAGGGGGGATCGATTTGTCTCCCATTCCGGTAGAGATCACCTACGGAATCGAACGGATCGCCATGTATCTTCAGAATATCGACAACGTTTACGATCTGGCATGGAACGAGACGGTATCCTACGGGGATATCTTCCACAAAGCGGAGGTAGAGTATTCCACTTACAATTTCGAGGCGGCCGATGTCCCCCTGTTGTGGAACCTCTTCGACTCTTACGAAGCGGAGGCAAACCGGCTTCTTGAAAAGGGGCTCGTTCGTCCCGCCTACGATTGCTGTCTGAAGTGCTCCCATGTTTTCAATCTCCTCGACGCACGGGGGGCCATCAGTGTCAACGAGCGCACACGGACCATCGGACGGGTGCGGGCCCTGGCCCGGGGATGCG
>JAOZMY010000121.1 GCA_029934085.1 bacterium
TAGTAACGGGAAGGAAGGGAATTCTTCGGATTCTTCTTCAACCATAGAGACATGAGTTCCTTCATCCCAGGGAAATCCTCTCCCGGTAACGCCGTATATTCGGTTGTGTAAAAGTTTTTCGCGGCGTCCCCTGCCACCTTGATTACCTGCTCAAACCTCGTGTTTGCCACCGCGATGATAGGAATATTCAACCCAACCTTTTTTGCCTCCTTCAAAAGCATGATCGTGGCGGATGGGATACTCGTAATGAAGAGATAATCCGGCTTCGCGGCCTTGATGTTGTGAACCTGTGAGCTGATGTCGATCGTTCCCCTGCTGTACTTTTCCATGGCCACAACCTTGAGGTTATACTTCTTGACGGCCGCCTCGAACCCCCTGCGCCCGTCCATTCCGAACTCATCGTCCTGATAGAAAAGGGCCACCTTGGGCGATTTTGCCTTGAGCACAAACAACACATACTCGATGTTGAAAATCATGTTCTCCGAATAGTAAGGACCAAACGAAAAGATATGCGCAGGCGGCTTAGGAGTAAAGATATTCGATGCCGCAATGGTGGTAAAAGACGGAAGTTTTTCCCTCTCAATACTCGGCCTCAGGGCGGCCGTGATAGGTGTCCCCGACGTGGAGCTGAGGGCGAATATCTTGTCTCTCGCGATAAGCTTCTTCAGACTCGCCATGGCCGTGGGCGGTTCGTACTTTCCGTCCTCCGCGATAAATTTTATCTTTCTGCCGTTGATCCCGCCCTTTTGATTGACGTAATCAAAATAATCCTTCGCCCCATTCGCGATCGCAACACCGACCATCGCAATGGGCCCGGTTAAAGGAGAGATACTCCCGATGACGATCTCACTACTCGTAACGCCCGGCGTTTTCCCAGACGCGATACCGGTTCCCGACCCCAAGACGAACAGGGAAAGAACCAGAAAGGTTCCAATAATAACTTTTCCTTTCATCATTAACCCCCTTCAATTAGAAAATTGCTGGTGTGTATTCCTCACCTCTCCTCGTTCTATTCACCCCCTTTCAAAAGAGGAAGAGGCCCAATTTGTTAATGCGTGTAAGGCCACATCCTCCAATAGGTTTTTACATTGTTCCAAATCCCATACAGTCCCTTGGGTTCTATAATGACAAAAAGCATAATCAGCATCCCATAAAGAATCAGGTTGATATCGGCGAAACGTTCCACGATGACGGGGTAGCTCTGCCTGAAAAGGTCTGGGATATACTTCAACAATTCCGGGAGGATCGTCATAAAAACGGCGCCAAATATCGTGCCCAAAACGGAACCTAAACCCCCAATGATAATCATGGCCAGGTATTGAACCGAGAGATAGAGCTCAAAGTGCGTCGGGCCAATGAACTGCATGTAGTGGCCATACAAGGCCCCGGCAATCCCCGCGTAAAAAGAGCTTACGGCAAACGCAGAAAGCTTATACCAACTCAGGCTGATCCCCATCGTTTGTGCGGCAATATCCCTATCCCGTATCGCAATCCAGGCCCTTCCCACCTTCGATCTCACCAGGTTCCTTGTGTATAGCACTGCCAAGATCGTTATGGGGAAAACGAGGAAGAAGAAACTCCGGTCCGAATCGAACGTGAATCCTAAAATACTCGCCGGCAGAACCATTAATCCGTTCGCGCCGTTCGTAAGGCTCACCCAGATATTGGCCAGATGTTCCACCACAAACCCAAAAGCAAATGTCGTAATCGCCAGATAAAGTCCCTTCAACCTCAAAGAGGGGATGCCCACAATAAAACCACTTATAGTCGTTATAAAACCGGCCAAGGCGATCGAGATGAGAAAGGGAACGCCATTTTTTAACAGCAGGGCGCTTGCATACGCCCCGATCGCGAGGAATCCTGCATGGCCAATGGAGATCTGACCCGCCAGGCCCGTTATGATATTGAGCCCCAGAGCGCCGATGGTCGCGATGGCACAGAGGTTGACGATATATATGAAATAATTGTCCGCAATCAGAACGGCTCCTACAAGCGCAACGATGAAAATACCGATGCAAACCTTTACGAATGTCGTTTGAAGTATCGCGATATCTTCTCTATAAGACGTCTTAAAATCGCCGCTTCTCAAGATGCTCTCCCTTCAGTCTTTAAACACGCTCGATTTCTTCCTTCCCAAAAAGCCCGTACGGTTTGATCATCAATATGGCAATGAGGATGATGAAGGAAGTAATCTCCTTTATGTCACCTCCGAGATACCCACCCGCAATATTTTCCACGACGCCAATAATCACTCCCCCGACAATCGCGCCCGGGATACTGTCCAATCCCCCCAGGACCACAGCGGGGAACACCTTTATCCCCACCGAGCTTAAGGATGGATGGAGGTACATGATATTACTAAGCAAAACGCCCCCTAACGCGGCAACGACTGCGGAAATGGCCCACGACAGGCCAAAGATCTTTCTCACCCCGATTCCCATCAAAAGCGCCGCGTCCTGATCGTTTGCCACCGCCCTCATTCCGATCCCCAGGTCCGTATATTTGAAGAAAAGCGCGAAGATCGTTATCAGGAAAGCGGTAATGACGATAGTGGCAAGTTGAACAGGGGAAATAACAAATCCAAAAAAGGTGATCGGGGCCTCTGAAACAAACGGAGGAAACTTCTTAATTAAATTCCCCCATGAAAATCCAATAATCCCCTTTAAAAAAACGCTCAATCCCACGGTAACCATAATCACCGAGAATATTGGCTCCCCCACCATCGGCTTGAAAAAGAGTTCTTCGATCACCAGTCCAATCAACGCCGTCGCAAAAAAAGTTATCAGGATTGCCCAGCCAACAGGAATATGCATTTGAACAATAAAGAAATAACAAACAAACGCCCCCAGGGTCATCAATTCCCCTTGGGCAAAGTTGAAAACATCCGTTGCCTTATAGATGATGACCAGTCCGAGCGCGACGGACGCGTAAATCGAACCAACCGCCAATCCGTTTAAAACAAGCTGCATGAAATTTCCAACCGACTCAGGAAGCATGGGCCCTCCCCTTCGACCCTATCTATACATTTTATCTATAAGGTCCTTGTATTTTTCTTCCACAATCTTGCGTCTGACCTTCTGTGTCGCCGTCAGTTCATCGTCATCTTGATCCAATTCCTTATCGAGAATCGTAAATTTCTTTATCGTCTCAACGCGTGCGAATTTCTTGTTTACTTCCTTGGTAATTTCCGAAACCAGCTCAAAGACCTCTGGCTTTTGAGACAAGTCTTTAAAGGTTGTATAGGCGATATGCTTGTCTTCGGCCCACTTCCCCACATTGTCATACTCGATCAGAATGAGGGCTGTTAAATACTTCCTGCCATCGCCGATGACCACCGCATCCTTGATATAGGGACTTGCCTTGAACTCGTTTTCTATCTCCTGAGGGGAAATGTTCTTTCCACCCGAAGTTATGATAATATCCTTCTTCCGGTCCGTAATCTTCAGATGGCCATCCTCCGTCAATTCACCCACATCTCCCGAATAATACCAGCCATCCTCGATTGCCCTCGCCGTGGCCTCCGGGTCCCTGTAATACCCTTGGAAAACACCTTCCGTCTTGAAAATAAGCTCCCCGTCCGGTGCTATTCTGAGTTCCACCCCGGGAGCGAGGGGTCCCGTGGTCCCAAGCCTGATATCATCTCCCTGATGGACGCTGCAAATCCCCGTGCACTCGGTCGATCCATAAAGATTGCGAATGGGGATACCCAGCGACCAAAAGAAAACGAACACCTCCGGGGGTGTGGGGGCCCCTCCCGCATAGGCGTAGGTGACCCTATTCAAGCCGAAATGCTTCTGCAGGGGATAGGCATGAATGACAAAACAGAGAAACTTCAGAAGACGCAGAAACAAGCTAATCTTTTCCTTTTTTACCTCTTTCTCCCAAATATATCTCTCCTTCCTTAGGCACCAGCGATCCACCACCCTTTTTAACCAGGTTGCGTCCCGCATCCGCATGATGTGAGCAGATTGCATCTTCTCCCAGATCCGGGGAACGGCGAAAAACACCGTCGGCGCAATCTCGCGTATATTCTCTTGAACGGTATTGATACTCTCCGCGAAATTGACCGTGATCCCTCCCACGACCAACGGATAAAAAACCGAGAAACTCCTTTCAGCCACATGACACAACGGCAAATATGACACAATGGAATCATCTTCTTTCAATGGGGTAGCGGCAAGGAAGTTTTTAGCACTGGCAATCGCGTTTCGATGTGAAATCATCGCCCCTTTGGGTTTCCCCGTGGTTCCGGATGTATAAACCATGAGGGCAACGTCACTAGGGTCCGTTTCATCCACAAGCCTATCAAACAACTCCGGCTCCTGATCATCAAGCTCTTTTCCCAATCGCATTACTTCGTCAAAACTGATGATAAGGGAGGACCGGTATTTCCTCAGCCCCTTCATGTCGATCACGATGATCTTTTTTAAATCAGGCAGGCTTTCCCTAACCTCAAGAACCTTATCCGTCTGCTCCTGATCCCCCACGATTACAAATTTCGATTGAGAATGGTTCATAATATATTCCACCTGGGAAGCAACATTCGTCGGATAGATTCCCACCACAATCCCCCCGACGGCTTGTGTCCCGAGGTCACCATAGAGCCATTCCGGATTGTTCTCAGAAAGAATCGAAACCTTATCTTCTTTTTGAAATTCCAGACGGAGCAGGCCGAGGCCAAAATATTTCGACCTTTCAAAATAGTCCTTCCAGGTGATATTCTGCCAGATACCCAGATCCTTCTCCCTGAGAGCGATCTTGTTTCCAAACCTTCTCGCCGATGTTCTTAAAAGTTTGGGGAGGGTATCGTTTTCCATAAAAATAAGCCCTTTCTCATCTTTCCAAGAAGGTTAATTCCTCATCTCTTCACCGAAATAGGCCTCGATCACCTTCGCGTCCGACTGGATCTCCGCCGGGAGTCCCTCCGCGATCTTCTCGCCGAAATCGATGCAGATGATCCTGCTCGAAATATCCATGACGACCCTCAAATCGTGCTCGATCAAGACAATCGTCGTGCCGAATTCCTCGTTTATATCCAAGATGAACCTCACGATATCTTCCGTCTCCTCAAGGTTCATCCCCGCCGCAGGTTCATCCAGAAGCAGAATCCTCGGAGCCATGGCCAAGGCCCTCCCCAACTCCACCCTTTTTTGTAGGCCGTAGGGAAGCTCCCCAACCGTTTTCTTGCGAATGGACTCAATTTCCAAAAAGTCGATGATCCTCTCCGCCTCCAGGCGGTTATCGATCTCCTCCCTCATCGTCTTCCCCCAAAAGTATCCACCCGAGAAGACACCACTCTTTAGAAAACGGTGTCTCCCCAACATGATGTTGTCCAAAACCGTCATGTGCCTAAAAAGATCGATATTCTGAAACGTCATCGCCATCCCCAAGGCTGCCC
>JAOZMY010000042.1 GCA_029934085.1 bacterium
TGAAGGGATAATACTTTTTCGTGGGAAACTTTTCATGAAGCAACATAACCTTTTTTAGATGCATTCCTCTTGTTTTCTCCTTTCCTTAAATGGCATTTAGATTTAACACCGTACAAAATGAAAGTCAAAAGAATTAAGAAAGCAACCTATAAAAAATCCCCGATATTTGGGACCTTTTTGAACAAAATCGAGATTTCTCAGGGTTAAAATGCGACCGTTAAAACACATCAAAAAAGGAGAAGCAACGAATTGTCTCGATATACCTGGAAACTCTTCTGTAATTAAAATCTATCTGATCTAACCAAAACAGAGGGATTATTACAAGTAGACACTTACTTCGATAACTTCAGGATTTCCACCTGGAAGGTCTTTGCCTTGTTCCTCGGGAATTTAGTCAAATCGAACAGGAAAAGAAATGGCAACTTTTGATTCGGTCCAAGCTTTCCCGAGGATTTTTTGTTCATCTCAATCATGGCCGAATATTGTTTGACGGCATCGTGGACAGTCATTTTGGAAATTTCTTCCGGCTTAAGAACTCTTCCCGCAACCGTCTGTTTCGTCAAGACGACGTTGTTTTTGTTATCGAAGATCTTGATCCTTAGCGTAACAAACGGAAATGGTTTCTTTCGTTTATTCTGAACGAAGCCCCTCACGGCAAAAAACTTCCCGTCACTCGCCGGTTCTTGCTCATTCTTCAAATCAAAAAGAACCAAGTCAGTTCTACCGCGAATCGTATCTATTTTCTCCGCAATCATCTTTGTAAAACTACTGCCGGACATCCCGGACTTATAAAGATACCAACCACCCCCCCCAAGTATCAACACGACAAGAATGATAATCAGAACAGGCAATGCTGGAAAATGTTTTTTCTCTTCATAAAGGGATCTCAGCGATTCACCTTCCCCTATACCCTCTTCTGGTTCAGGAAGCTCTTTTTCTGGAACGCTCTCTTCCTCTTTTTCCTCCCCTTCTTCTTCTAACTCACTCTCTTCGTAGGGAGGTTCCTCCAGTTCCTCTACCAAAACATCTCCGGGAGGTGGCCATTCCGCAACTTCGCCTCCCTCCTCCGACTCTTCGAATTCTCCTCCGTGTTCTATATCGCTTAAGGCGGCTGTTTCATCCGCTGATTCTACACCTTGTTCTTCTCTTCCTGTTTCAAGTGACTCTACAGCACTTTCCGCTTCCTGCTTTTCAGCAATCACCTCTTCTTCCCACGGGGTAAAATCGTCCTCCTCAACAACTAACTCTTTTTCTATTTCATCTAATCGCTCTTCCTGTTCAGCCTCAATTTCTCCATCTTGTAACCATTCGTCTTCCTTTTCATCGGCTCTCACGTCCTCCCCAAAATCTTCCTCCGTGTGAAGAAATATTGCGGTTTCCTCTTCGGCTTTTTCGACAATTTCTTCCTCAGGGCCCTCTTCCCCTGGCACCTTGTAATACATCCCGGTTACATCTCCCAGGGTTTCGCGCGCACGTTTAGCACGCTCCGCCTCAAGCCGGTCCCGGGTTTCAGCCGCCTCTATCTCATTAACGGCGCAGTCCAACAGGGTAAAAACATGCCCACATACGGAACATCGACCCATCGTCAAGGGGCTTTTAATTTTTGATGCATCTACCGAAAAACGACTTTGACAGGAGGGGCATTGAATAATCAATCACATCTCCTATAGAAAAAGGGCTGGGGTGAGTGAAGGGACTCGAACCCTTGACCTCTGGGGCCACAACCCAGTGCTCTAACCAACTGAGCCACACCCACCATATTTGTTAAGACAGCGTATACAAAAATAATCCCTATGTCAAGACCACGTTATCTATATATTCAAACGCGTATTTTCAAACAGGAGAAGGTATTGAACACTTCTTGACTTCCTGCTACAAAGCAAAACTAAAAAGGAGACTCTCATGGATCTTAATCAATTCTTTGAAGAACTGGCTTCCCAAAAACCGGTTCCGGGTGGAGGAAGCGCTTCTTGTGTCTCGGCTGCCATGGCGGCGTCCCTCCTGGAAATGGTGGCTTGGCTCTCGATTGGACGGAGCAATGACGAGAGTATCGACAATCAATTTAAGGGAATTCTATCCGAAGTAAAGGAAGTAAAAACACATCTCTTCAGGCTCGCGGACGAGGATGCAAAAGGTTATCTAAAGGTCATGGAGGCCTTCAAGCTGCCCAAAACCACCGAAGAGGAAAAGGACCTCAGAAAACAGGCTATCCAGAAGGCCTTTGAAGGCGCCATCACCACACCCCTTGCCCTACTGGAAAAAACCTTAGATCTCATGGAGTGGAATGCCTTTACCCTCGAGCATGGAAATACCAATGCCTTTAGCGACGCCGGGGTAGCCTACCATTTGATCCGAACGGCATTTGAAGGCGGTAAAATGAATGTCCTCATAAATCTGGGAAGTCTTCACGACAGCAATTTAAAGAACGATTACCTGAACAAACTCAGAGATATTGAAGAAAAATTTGATTCAAAAAAACAAGAAATAGAAAATCAAATAAAAACCTGGATAGATGCTATTTTAAAATAACAATCAAGCAACTTAACAACCAAACCTTCGCGACTCTTTTATTAAAAGGGAGTATAACACGTTTCCCGCGCTATTGACAAAGAATGTAAATGGGTATATGAAAAAACGATTTCGTAAATACTATACAGTGACGGCATGGTAAGGAATCATGATGCTTGAAGTAAAAGATGTTGAAAAAAGTTTTGGCGGCCTCAAGGCTGTTGCCGGTTGCACTTTGAGCGTTCAAGAAGGAACGATTACCGGCCTTATCGGCCCAAACGGGGCAGGCAAAACAACACTTTTCAACATTATCACGGGGTTCCTCAAGCCCGACAAAGGTGAAATTAGCTTCAACGGGAAAAGGATTGATGGATTGGCACCCCATCAGATATATGCCAGGAAAATCTATCGCACCTTTCAAATCACAAGAGAATTCGCCCAGATGACGGTTTTGGAAAACCTCATGATCATGCCTTACCAGCAGATAGGGGAAAGAATCTGGAACACGTGGTTTCGGCCCAAGGCCGTCTTGATGCAAGAGAAGGAAATCAAGGAAAAAGCCCTGGAAGTGCTTGAATTCGTCGAGTTGATCGAACTCAAAGATGAATATGCCGGTTCGCTCTCAGGTGGTCAGAAGAAGCTCTTGGAAATAGCGCGGAGCCTGATGGCTGACCCGAAACTCGTTCTCCTGGATGAGCCGGGAGCCGGAATCAATAAAACCCTTATGAAAAAACTCGTGACGAAGATTGAGATGCTCCGCGAGGAAAGAAACATCACTTTCCTCCTTATCGAACACGACATGGATCTGGTAATGAGCCTTTGTAACCCCGTTATCGTCATGAGTGAAGGGAAAAAATTGGCTGAAGGCCTGCCGGATGAGATCAAAAGAAATCCCCAGGTCTTAGAAGCTTACTTAGGTGGGCAGTATCGATGACCATCCTTAAAGTAGAAAATGTATCGGCCGGATATGTTCCTGAATCCAATATCCTTCACAATCTCTCCTTGGAGGTTAACGAAGGAGAGATCGTCTCGGTAATTGGCCCCAATGGCGCAGGAAAATCGACACTCCTCAAAACCATCTTCGGACTTTTAAAGCCACGGGAAGGAAAAATCTTCCTAAGAGACGAAGATATATCTGGCTTGAAACCTTTCAAGATCGCCCAAAAAGGGGTTAGCTATGTCCCCCAGGTCAACAATGTGTTTCCTTCCTTAACCATTCAGGAAAACCTGGAAATGGGGGCTTTTATTCGCGAGGATGATTACACCGATACCATGGAGGAAGTTTTTACCCTCTTTCCGGTTCTCAAAGAACGCCGGAACAACAAAGCCGGCCAACTATCAGGGGGGCAGAGACAGATGGTCGCCATGGGAAGAGCTTTGATGTTAAAGCCCAAGGTCCTCCTCCTCGACGAGCCCTCGGCGGGCCTCGCCCCAATCTTCGTATCATCCATTTTTGAAAAAATAATAGAAATCAACGCCACGGGCGTTTCCATGATAATCGTGGAACAGAACGCGAAAGAGGCCTTGAAAATGTCTCACCGGGGATATGTCCTCGCCACGGGACAAAACGTTTTGGATGACAAAAGCGACGCCCTCTTAGCCAATGAAGAGGTCGGACGCCTCTACTTAGGTGGATAAAGATGTTTGAACTTATTGTCTATGGAATTGTTCTGGGAAGTATCATAGCCCTCGGCGCCATTGGACTTACCATGGTCTATCGCATCGTTGGATTCGCAAACTTCGCCCATGGCGAATTCATGACGGCTGGGGCCTATGTGGCCCTCTTCATCGTCTCCATTCTACTTCCCTGGATAGGATTTCCCGACAGCCGGTTCGTACCCCTCTCCTTCGGGTGGCGTATGGTCATTGCCTTTCCCATCACCATGGGCGCCGTGGCCCTTCTTGCCATCCTGGCAGACAAAATCCTCTACAAGAAACTCCGCACGAAAAAGAGTGGCGCTGTCATTTTAGCCATGTCATCCCTTGGCGCGTCCTTTATCATACGCATGACCATCCTCATTATTTGGGGATCCGACTATATCTTCTATCGGCCCGGCCTGATGCGACCCGCTCTGCACCTCCCACTCGGCATCAAAATACGTCCAGATCAAATCTTCATCTTCTGCGCAGCGATTTTCCTGGTTATCCTGCTTCACCTATTTCTAAAACGAACCAAGATGGGCAAAGCCATGCGGGCCACCGCGGATAATACCGATCTCGCCCTGGTTACGGGAATCGACACCGAGAGGATCATCTCCTGGACATGGGCAATCGGCGGAGGGCTCGCGGCCGCAGGCGGTGTTCTCTACGGGATCGATGTTCAGTTGCATCCGGGGATGGGGTGGAATTTCTTGATCCCCATTTTTGCCGCCACCATCCTCGGAAGTATCGGAAATATCTACGGGGCTCTTATCGGGGGATTCGTTATCGGTATTGCTCAGCAGGTTTCCACAGCCTTTCTCGCTCCCACCTACAAATTGGCCGTCGCCTTTATGATTATGATTATCATCCTGCTGGTTCGGCCCCAGGGAATCTTCGGGAAGGAGTAAACAAAACCATGGAATTCAGCGGTATTCTGTCCTATGTTGTTTCTCTGGCAATCATGGCGGGTATCTATGCCATCTTCTGCCTCGGCCTCAACATTCAATGGGGTTACACAGGTCTCTTCAACATTGGTATCGCAGGATTTTTCTGTATCGGCGCCTATACTTCCGCCATGATCACCACCCCCATGCCCTCCGGTATCTATGCCCAGTATGTCCATCAAATCTTCGGGCTGAATCTCCCTTTTATCTTCGGGCTGCTGGGTGCCGCGATCGTGTGTGGAATTATCGCCCTCCTGATCGGGATTCCCACGCTTCGCCTGGGCGAAGATTATCTGGCCATCGCCACACTGGGGATTGCTGAAACTATCCGGCTGATCTTCAACAATGAGCAGTGGCTCGCCAACGGCCCCCGTGGGCTCATGGATATGCCTCAACCATTCCATAACCTTGTGAGTCCTCAAAATTACAACTATATCTATCTCGTCATCACAATCATTGCCATGATCATCATCTATATGGCTATTGAAAAAGCCATCCGATCTCCCTGGGGCCGAGTGTTAAGGGCCATTCGAGAAGACGAGGGTTCCGCTTCCATGAGCGGGAAAGACATCTTTAATTTCAAAATGCAGTCCCTTATCTTTGGCTCCATGGTCATGGGCATTGGAGGTGCTCTCTACGCCCACTACACCAAGGCCATCTCTCCCAGTGTCTTTACGCCCCTTTACGGAACGTTCATTATATGGGTTATGCTCATGGCAGGCGGGAGCGGCAACAATAAAGGGGCTATCTTAGGAGCCTATGTCATTTGGGGAATCTGGGTAGGAACAAAATTCGTGACCGACTTTCTCCCCTACACACTCCAGTCCCGAGCGCCCTACATCCGCTTTTTGATTATCGGTATTCTCCTCGAGATTATTCTACTTTACCGACCCCAGGGACTCATGGGAGAAGAGAAGAGGATTTCAAAACTCATAGACTGAGGCTTATTTCGTTTATTCCGTTACTTCGTTTGTGGCTGGCTGATTCAGTTGGTTCCGTTGATCGTTAGCTCCTTTTATTTGCCCATTCATCGTTTTTTTCAGCAAGTCCCCCACCAGGATTTGTTGGATAAAAGGATAAAAAAAGGGGGGCCTCATAGAGGCCCCCAATAATACTTCGTTCAAAGGATTGAAGTTTATTTTACTTCCACGATCTTCACGGTCTTAATCTGGCCACCCTCGTATTTCCAGATCTCGATGGGGGTGGTCACATCGCCGTTCTTGTCGAAATCGACCGCGCCACCGGAACCTTCATAGTTGATGTCCTTCCCTTCTTTCAAGAGCTTGAAGGCCTTGGCAAACTCACCCGGCAGAATCACGGTTCCCGGAGGATTGGCCACCTTACGGAGGTTGTCGCGAATATTCTTGGAGGTCAAAGGCAATCCCTTGACCTTTGCAGCGTAGGCCGCCAGTCCGATGACCGCCATGGCGTCATAGGCGTTGGTAATGTAAGGAAGAGGCGGGAGTTTACCAAACTTCGCCTTGTAGGCATTATTGAAGATCTCCGCCGCTTTTCCCTTGGCTGAGGCCGCCACAGTCCCAAGGTCACCTTCAAGATTTTTCGCGCCAACAGCCTTCACAATATCCAGAGATTTCGTCCCGTCGCAGAAGAGGAACTTCTTGAACTTGTAGAACTCGATGGCCTCTTTCAGATAAATCTTGGCGTGCTGGGGATAGCTGTAGGCACAGAGGACATCCGGCTTGCCCTTCAACGCCTTTTTCAATTCAGCCGTGTAGGTTTCGGCCGTCTTCTCATCGTGAGGCACCATGGCCAGGACCTTGCCGCCATGTTTTTCAAAGGATTTCTTGAACTGCTGCGCCAACCCCTGTCCGTAAGGATTGTTGACATAGATGACCGACGCCGTTTTGTAATGCTTGGCCGCCAATTCACCAGCCGCTACTCCCTGCAGGGCATCCGAGGGGCACGTTCTGAAAAGCAAGTCCTTATCCTTGTCCGCAGGCAAAAAGGTAATCAACGGTGAGGTAGAGGCGGGAGAAATCATCAGAACACCGTTGGGAATCGTGACAGACTCGGCTACCGGAACCGTAACACCACTCGCCAGGGCACCGATAATCGCCACAACCTTATTGACATTCACCAGCTTTTTGGCCGCGTTGATTCCCGCCACGGAGTTGGTTTCCGTGTCTTCCTGGATCAATTTGACCTTCAGCCCAGCCTTTCCAAGCTGCTCCGCCGCGAGAACCGCGCCGTTTTTGATGTTAGGCCCAAACTCTTTCAACGGACCTGTAAAGGCCATCAATGTTCCCACCTTAATCTCCTGCGCCATGGCGCCGGAGATACACCCTAACACTAAGAACAATACCGCTACTCCGACTACAAACCTCTTCATACGTCCCTCCTTTGTTAAGGGTTAAAAAATTAAATCGATTCCAAAAGTGTTATTTAACACCAAAATTCCTTCCTGTCAAGAAAAACTTCTGCAATCTTTTCACAATGTTACAGGGTCCTTACCTTCGCTATATTTTTTAATTTCTAAGGCCACGTTCTTTTTCGTAAGAAAGCTGGTCCAGGGTTTCCAGGTAGGCTTCTATCCGCGTCCGGATCTGCGATTCACTGTAAAACCGTGGGTCCCCCATGTCGCTTTCAAAAACCAGGGCGGGCACGCCCGTCTTCTTTGTAATGATATCTCGAAGCTCATGAATCGCGAAAGAAACGGCCTTACAACTTCGGTTCAAAAACATGAGGTTCCCGTTCAGCGAATACCTCCTGAACAGATCCAGCGCCATCTCCGCTCTCTCCTCCAGTTCCACGTTGGAAAAGACCGACGCGTAATTCTCAGCCAACGTTCGGACCGGATCAGAAGGATCGAAATCATAGCTCCAGGCGTGGACATAGAGGGAAGTCAGAATAACAGCACCGTACGAGGCCAAGAGATTGAAATGATCCCTGAATTTGAACCAGATGGGAAGATTTTCCCAGTAAAGACGGTATTTCTCGTTAGGGATGACACCAATCCCCTTCTTCACCTTGTTCTCCATCGTCTCGTCAATTAACAGCCTATAAAATTCAACCGCCTCCGGCGTTCCACGCAGATAAACGGTAATGGCCATGTTGATCAGGGCATCAAAGATACTGATGGGTGAAGGCTTGTAGGCCGCCATATCGAGATAGGTTTTATATAGGATGCTTGCCTGTCGTGAGTATTCCACCACCTCTTTAAGACGATCGAAATCGAACTTCTTCCCCGTGAGATTTTCAAGCGACTCGATCATCTCATAGATCTGCTCCATCACATACTTAATAATCTCTTCCCTGGCCCTCTTGTCACGGATGAACTGGGGAGTGTCAAAAACGAACAGAGGGGCATTGTAACGACGTGAGAGGACCTCGAACCATTTCGTCAGTGTAAAACACTGGGCATTGCAGGCAAGCAAAAAATCGGGATCGGGAATCCCCCCGATCGGGCTTTTGTGCAGCTCCCTGAACCCCAGATCGCTTCGAGCATACGCACAGAGGTGGGAGGTATATCCCTTTCGTTCAATCGATTCGGACAACTCCGCCGTCATCCGATGGGTGATCATCATGACCGAATGATTCTCAGGATAGATAGGAATCACATCATGAGCATAAAAAAGCTCAGCCGGAGAAACCGCCGTTGTGTAGGCGATAAACTTCCCCTGTTCATGGGCGTGTTTCGCCCCTTCGTAATACTTCTTTGTCAACTGCTTCGAAAATTCCTTTGCCGTCATCTTTTGCTTCGCTTCACCCATTGTCTCGCTCCCCATACAATGACTCGACAAACGCCTCTAATCGTGTCTTTGTCTGCGCCTTTGTCACCGATTGATATTCTGTGTCGAGGACAATCATCGGGATCTTCTTTTCTCGCATGATCCCCTTCATATCCGGAAGGTCGTAGTCCTGGGACTCGCAGAACTTAATATGGAAGTAAATCACCCCATCTGCGTGCGTTTCTTCCACAACTTGGAGAAGGAAATCGTAAAGTCGAGTCCCCACATCCCGGATGGGAGAAAACGGGCTTTTCGCAAAATGCCGCTCCGTCAAGGCTTCGACGACATCCTCCCGATCTGGGACATCATAGGCAATCATCCGTGAACCAACCGTCAGGTCATCCCCCACGATACTGACCTTCAACTCATCCAGGATGTCAAACAACTGCGCTGGTTCCACCACGATGCCCGAAAGCACAACCTTCACATTTCCATCGTCGGAAGGTTCTTTCGGTAAAATATCAATAAGCTCCCGAAGCAAGGGGATGTGATCTTTGGGATCCATGTAGCAAAAAGAGCGGATCAGATCAAAAAGCTGACGATCCGAAATAACCCCGGGAGCCTCCCGCTTAATCTGATAGATCTCACGCAGCAGGTGCCGGTTCTCGTTATAAAGTCGAAAACTCTCCTTCAAGGCTTCATCGGTAATCGGACTGCCTGTATAGCGCTCCAGATTGTCTCTCAGCCTCGACGTCTCCGCGTAAAACCAGTGTCGCGCGCTCTTTCGATCCACCTGCCTCGGAATGAGAAAACTCGTGAAGAACTCGGAGGATATGGTCATTTTCCAGATATCCGAGAGGTGTTGCGTGGTGTCGCAGACCTGGGGGAAGACAAACCCGTCAAAATCATCGGGATGGTAGTTGAGAACAAGCTCAAGGTTGCTCCGTGAAAGAGAGCAGGCGTTGTCGGGCAGATGAGCGCCCGCCTTCACAATCGGTTTGTTCGTGCCCAAGATCGTCACCGGCAACAAGCCAGCGGCATATATCATCTCCGACGGCACGTCGGCAAGGGGCGAACCAATAATCTTGGCCCCGTTTTCCCGTTTCGATCTCAGGTAAGGGAAAGGATCTGCTGAAATATCGTGCAAGGTTTTCAAAATTTCCTCTTTTTTCATCAAAACTCCCCGTTTAATACGTTGTCAGCGATACGGATGAGGCTCGTATCCTCAAAGACAGTTTTCCATTGACAAAAATCTGAATGTCGAACGGGTACCAGAAACGTTCATTGAGTAAACGGTAGTCCCCGTAACGAATATCAATCAACTCCTGAAAGGGCTTTCCGTCCCGCTCCCCAATCAGGGTCCCCGCGAGTCGCAATGGGATAAAACGCTCCTTATCCACCCAAAGTCCCCTAATATTTTCCTCCGTCAACTCGTTGCCGACCTGATACGCGATATCCGGATAAAGCAGGCGTAAACGTGTTTCCACAGGAGAGACCCCCAACCTTCCAAGGAGTGACATGACGAGATTTACCTGATGGTTCAGAAACACATCCTTGTAAAACCCATACCAGTGTTGCACCCGTATCAAATACGGATTGATATCGAGTTGAGGATCTATGTCCGATTCTCCCGTAACGGCCTTTCCTTGCACCCATATCTTCACGGGAACAATCGGTTCCATCACAACCTTTTCGTCTATCGAGTCAAACGGATAGGCTGTATCCTCTCCATAGGCCTCGACGCGTTGGTCGACTGTTATGGATCGTAGGGGGCTATAAGCCCGAACTAACCTCTTCAGGATATACGAAGGTGAAAGAAGATACGACTCCCCAAGGCTCGGCAACCAAAGAAGTAAGAAGGCGAAAAACACCAACCATATAATAGAACACCGCGCACGTCTCATGAAGATCTCTTTAACTCCTCAGCAACCTCTAATAAAAAATCTGAGATCCGAGGACCAAGCTCGGGGTGCTTGAGCCCAAACCGAACATTCGCCACAAAAAATCCCATTTTGTCACCCGCATCATAACGCTCTCCCTCAAACTTGTATCCATAAATGGGAAAGGATTCACCCAAACGGGCGATGGCATCCGTTAATTGAATTTCGCCCCCCTTCCCCGGCGGAAGCTCCTCAAGGACCTCAAAGATTTCAGGAGGAAGGAGGTATCTCCCGATCACTGCCAGGTTAGAAGGCGCCTTTTCAACCGGGGGCTTTTCAACAAGGGAAGCAACACGAAAGAGACGGTCTCCCACAGCTTCTCCGTCGATAATCCCATATTGGTAAACCTCATCCCGAGGGACCTCCTTGATGGCCAAAACAATCCCCTTTCCTAACTCGTTATACACATCAATCATCTGCCTTAAGCAAGGGGGATCGGCATCCACAATGTCGTCCGCCAAGAGGACCGCGAAGGGGTGATTCCCAACGATCTGTTTCGCGCACAAAATAGCGTGCCCCAGCCCCAGGGGCATCTTCTGTCTTACGGACACAATCTGCACCATCTCGGAGATACCCTGGACCAACTTCAAAAGATCGTCCTTTCCCTTGGACCTCAAATGATGCTCCAGCTCAAACGAGATATCGAAATGGTCTTCGATCGACCCCTTTTCCCGTCCCGTCACGAGAATGACCTGGGTAATTCCCGTATCGATAGCCTCTTCGGCGATATATTGAATCGTTGGCTTATCGACGATGGGTAAAAGTTCCTTGGGAACCGCCTTACTCGCGGGCAAAAAGCGGGTTCCAAACCCCGCTGCCGGGATGACCGCCTTTTTGATGGTCATAATCTATTCCCTCTCTTCCAACAAGCGCTGAACAGTTTTTACCAATTCGTCCACATCCGACGACTTCACAATATACGCGTCCGAGGCCCAACATGAAAAATCTTGTTTATACTCCCCGTAGGCAGAACAAAGGATAATGGGAAGGTCCTTTGAAATCTTTCTAATCTCACTCAACACTTCAAGGCCACTCATCCCCGGCATCTTTATGTCGAGCGTTACCAGATCGGGCTTGAAAGTCTCCAGCTTTTCCAAGGCCTGGCTGCCAGAGTCGGCCGTTTCCACCTCAAAACCAGCGTCCTCCAACTCCATTTTATACAAACTGCGAATCGCTTCCTCATCATCCACAACAAGAATTTTTTTCACGGATCTCACCTCCATCACTCAAGCACCACCTCTCGAAGATACGCGGCGGAAAGCTCCGGCGGTGTTGGGTTGATGTAAAAACCTGTTCCCCACTCAAACCCAGCTATCCGGGTAACCTTTGGGATAATTTCGATGTGCCAATGGAAATAAGGCAGTTCACCCTCCATAAGTGGTGCTGTGTGAACAACCATGTTATAGGGCGGAGTCTCCAAAACCTCATCAATTCGTTTCAAGGTCCTCGAAAGGATTTCGGCAAGGGTGCGATACTGCGATTGCTCAATCACACTGTAGTGCGAATTGTGGGACCTGGGGAAAATCCAGGTTTCAAACGGAAACCTGGCGGCAAAAGGGGCAAAGGCAATGAAATCTTCGTTCTCCTCAACAATCCGAATCCCCTGATTCCTTTCCTGGGCCATCATTTCGCAAAACACGCATTTTCCCTTCTCACCGTAGAAATGCCTCCCCCCCTCCAACTCTTCATGGACCCGTTTCGGAACAATCGGCAATGCAATAATCTGGGAATGGGAGTGCTGCAACGAAGCCCCTGCTTCCTTCCCTCTATTCTTAAAGATCACCACGTAACGGAACCTTGCATCCTTTGCCAACTCCTCCATCCTCAGTTTAAACACAAACAGAATTTTCTTGATATGATCCAGGGGTAGATCGGGCAGTTCAACATTATGGTCAGGTGTCTCAATCACAACTTCATGTTCACCCACCCCACGCATCCATTCGAAAAAACCGTCAGAATGGGGCTCACCCCCCCCTTCGCTTCTGAGCGCGGGGAACTTGTTCGGGACAACCCGAATACTCCAGCCCGGGCTGTCGGGCCGTGTCCCCGTTTCTCGAAAAGCGAAGATTTCAGGAGGAGTCAGGGCCTCGTTCCCCGGACAAAGGGGACAAAATCCCCCCCTCTCCTCCCTTTTCTGTGTGGCGTAATCTGAAGGGCGCTTCCCCCTTTCCGGAGAAATAATAACCCATCTTCCAACTATCGGATCCTTACGAAGTTCAGACATTCAAGGGAACCTTACGTAGAAAAATCTACCCGCCGAGGCGTTTCTCTTCCTCTTCCTGTTTCGTTTTACACTTAATGCAAAGGGTGGTTACGGGGCGAGCCATCAATCGCTTTTCCGAAATTTCAGCGCCACACGATTCACAGATACCATACGTACCATTATCGATACGTTCCAGGGCCTCTTGGACCTTTTTTATCAATTTACGTTCACGATCTCGAATCCTTAACAGGAAGTCTCGATCGAACTCGGCGGAAGCCCCATCGGTCGGATCAGGAAACCTGACCTTGGCCTCATTCAAATCGTCCATCGCCTTTCCGGCTTCCTCAAGAAGCGCTTGCAAACGCTGAAGCAGAACCTGTCTAAAATATTCTAATTTTTCCTTTTCCATCTTTCCATCCTCACCGACATTTAGACGGAGTGTATATAAAAGGAGGGGGCTTGTCAATAAATCGAAGGAAGGCAAAAGGCAAGGGGGAGGAAGCGGGAGAAGGTAATAGGTCAGGGGTAGTTTAGTTTGTTTCGTTCGTTTCGTTTATTCCGTTGATCTGGGTTTATTCAATCATTTCAAAAAGCTCATGGCTCGAGGCCCTTTTGTCAAAGGTCAAAACCTTGTCGCAGCCCGAGTCCTTGGAGGAATGAGCAATCAGAAGATCGGAAAGATCAAACAGGTTACCATAAGCTGCATCAATAAACCGATGTATAACATCTTGAGACTCAAACCTAAGAACCGACATAAACGTCAACTCATTTAGGGATTCCAAAATTTCACGCCTGGGCACGTCGTAAACCGATTCAAGTACCCACAATAACTCAAGAACCACAAGCAGTGGGACAAAAAATCTCTCTCCCGTCTGCTCCGCTCCTTTGAAAAGGTCATAAACCTTCTTTGCCTGGTTCTCATCATCACCTACGAGAAATCTTACCAACACGTTGGTATCAATTGCTCTCACACTGACTTCTCCCACATTCTTTTTTTGATCATCGAATCCATCTCCTCTATCCCGACAATTTTTCTCCCAGGCTTTTTCAACTTGCAATAGATATCGTCGACCTTCTTTGAAACAGGTCTGATAACGGCTTCCCTGTTTTTCGTTACAATAATTTCAATTCTATCCCCTTTTTCCAGATTCAAGGCATCTCGGACCTCCTTGGGAATGGTCACCTGCCCTTTTGTCGTTAAAGTCGTCAACGGCATAATTTTCTCCTTACTTAAATTAATTCCTTACTTTTTATAGATCTTTTCGCAGGTAAATGTCAAGGGTAGTTTGGTTGGTTTGGTTTATTCCGTTGATCTGGTTGTATCTCGTTTTTTAGTATTAAGTGATTAAGTTGTTAAGTTTCACAATCGGAAAACAAAGAGGAAGGTGCGAGAGGTTAGGGGTTAGGGGTGATGGAGCAAAAGCAAAAAATCTGTGAACAAAGTTCGTGTTTATCCGTGTCCCATCGAGGAAAATTTGAGTTTTTTTCTGTTTTGGTGTATATAGACTCAAAATTAAGCTTCAAGGAGTGTAGTTAAATGGCACGTGTTACCGTAGAAGATTGTTTAAGAAAAGTAGAAGGCCGATTTGACCTGGCCATCTTAGCGGCTCGCCGAGCCAAAATGATTCAACGGGGTTCCAAACCCCTCATTGAAACAGGAAACAAATCCATCGTGACCGCCCTCCGGGAAATCGCCGCAGGAAAGGTTTGGTTCGAGCCGAAAAAGAGCATCGAGGAAGAAGCTATCGACGCGACGTTTGAAGAGGAAACCTCAGAAACTGAGAAAAAGGAAGAAGAAATAACCGAAGAGGAAAAACCAAACGCTGAGGAAAAAGCTGAGGAAGAAGAAACAGAGTAAACAATTCCCCCCGGCGCTGAGGTAGCGGATTACCCATAAAAAACGATAGGGGCTATCGGAATTCGATAGCCCCTTTTCACCGCCTAAACTGGAAATCTATCACTCATCCGTATCATCAAAAGTGATCAGATCATATTCAAAGAGATAAGGCGCGACTGTAGGGCTCCATCCAACCATTTTTCCCTCCAAACAATCCACATCACCGGAGGGCACAAGCCAAATCTTAGCACCCGTATGATCGTATCCATTAACTGTATCAATATTCGCGTTCTGGTCGGTTGCAATCGGCAAATCACCCGTGTCAACCGATCCCGCTATATGGATATTTCCGCCCCCATTGACTATTCCACTGCCGAGGCAGATAAGACCATTCCCTGGCCAGGGATCAGGATAATAAATAAGGGTATAGGAAAGGCCCTCTGGCAAACCATGGCCGTTAAACACAAAGTCAAAAGTCGCTCCGGATAAATTATACTTCATCTTTCCCCACGCGCCGCCCTCAACAATCTCCCAAGTATTCAGGTCTTTTTCATATAGATACAAATGCCCTATATTAGATTTCCCCGCGGGACCGTTGGGAACTTTCGCGGTTACGTGAATATTAGATTTCCCTGGATGATCTTTTTTAGGACCCTTAGCGATTGCAGGGACAGCAAGTAAGCACACCGTAACGGCTACCACCGTTATTAACGCAAGCTTCTTGTTCATGGCCACCCTCCTTAACCAGTTATATTATTTATCATTTGCCTTACGCCGCACTACAACAAATAAAATACTACACCCTAATTTTAACTTTTGTCAATAAAACTGTTTAAATAAAAAGCTATCGTTTCGGAAAACATTTAAGCCAAGCTATCTTATTTTCTAATTCGACGGGTTGAAAAAACAATTATCTTATCCACATATTGAATCATTTTTCCATCTTTTGTTTTTTCAACCTTACCCAGAGTAACTTGGATAACATCACCGATGACAAGGCTATCCATAAGAAGGGGGGTTTCTGATCCCGCCACGATAATCTTTGTCTTTGGATGGAGGTAAAAAGTTTGCGAAGTATCTTTCTTCAATATTCCCGACTCCAAAACCTTAACCGTAATTACTCCCTCCCCTTTTTCAGTGATCGAGCATTTAATTACAGCCTCATCCGCCTGAACTAAAGTCGGTATCATCATAAAAGTAAAAATAAAAGCTATAAGCAAAAGCCAATTCATCTTATTAAGTTTCATAGAAATTCCTCCCTAATATATTTCGCGCCAGTATCGTAATTTATATGTTTTCTGATGTAAATCGACAGCAACGCCTGGCTCTGTAGCACCCTCCGGCTTGCCTAATTCACCGCTGCTCAACTGAATATAGAGTTTACCTCGTTTGGGATCATAGACCGGAGCAGAAGGAAGTCCATTACCTATGATAATCGATTTTGGAGGGGCATCGCCTGCCTGACCAGTACTTGTATCTTCTGTCGCATCCACTGCATTATCTCCATTCACATCCATAACAGGGATGTCCGGAGCACACCCTGTATTATATCTTACAGCGTAGAGACGCGCCACACCTCCATAGCTGCATATATCATCGTTGGGTGTAAAAGTGGTAAAGAATACGATTCCCCCTATAACAAGACTGGAGGTAGTAACTCTTTCACTCGGCTCACTGCCTCCGCCATGGGTAAGATCAAAATACCAGCCCCGCTTACCTTCTGGAAGCATTTTATTCCCCCTCGCATCCACTGGTAAGGAGCTACAATCGCCTTCCGTCGCGTTGAAAAGATCCCCTTTAGATACAGGAAGCGTTCCCTCATCCAGGATACAGTAAAAACGCTGTGTATCAGTGGTTTCTTTATCCCCTACCTCGTCAAACTTCCCTGTTCCGAAATAAACGGCCACCACCTGCCCATTACCCCGATTAAAAAGAGACAAGCTTGGTTTTACGCGGATTGGCTGATTTACACCGGAAGTCGTATATAAACATGTAACAGTCGTATTTGCCGCGTTTCCCCATGAACCTCCTCCGATTTGGTCAGGAATGGTCGCCTTCCACATCCGTCCCTCTATGTCACCGATATATACATGGTCAATACAGGCGTTGTCATTAAGATCAACGACCGCAGGAGAGGCCATCACATTGCCGGTTGCATCATCCACCTTGATTTTGAAAATAGTGCTGGCGTCAGACATGTCGATGCCAAAGAGGTACCCCTTCTTGTTGGGGACGGCATCATCATATCCCGAACCGAAGATGCCAATCCATTTAAATCTATTAGTCCCAGCGGTCACAAGGCCAATCTGAGGAACAGACCATGACTCCCCAAGATTCACATCGGTAAACTCCCATAAGGGTATAGGATATCCACTATCTCCCGTGATATCCAGAGCGAAATAGGCCTTGCCACCCTGTCGCTCCCCGCACATCAAAACCGTTCGCCAACCAACATCCGAATTTTTCGTATCTCCCGTTTGAACGTCAGCAATTACCGGTGATAAATCAACATAGTAATTGTGTGCATACGGGTCATTCCCCAGGTTTTTCAGATTGGGCAAGAGATTATGGGGGATAAAAGCCCAGAGTTCCTGCCCGTTGTTAATATCAAATGAATGAACCATTCCATCGTTCGCACCAACGATAACCTGCTTTGTTCGCGTATTGTGATTCGCCTTAAACTGTGGATATCCACTCACCACCTTCACTCCTGTCGTCGTATAAAAGGAAAGGGCCTCCCAGCGCGACGATGGCTCTTCCCTAACCGCTGGTGTGGAATAGATGATATCCCCCAGTTTCCACTGATCTCCACCATTTTCGTCTGGATCCCGATCCCGGAAACCCCAGCTTGAATCGTAATTCCCGCGGATGTAATTGATGAGATTATCCCTCTCGTCATGGGAAACACCTAACAACGAAGCTGTGAGATGCGAATTTCTTGTATCAAATTCTTCCTGAGATGTCGATGTAGCCGAGGTTGCCGTATAGATCAACCGGTTGCTGGCTAACCGGCTATTCAAAAGCTCACCCGCTTCCCATTCCCAGGAGGTATCGTCCGCGTGGAGTGGGAGTGGAAAACACTCAAGAAACCCTTTCCATCCTTTTGGGTGAAATCTCGCTCGGAAGAGCTTGTCTTCCGTGGATTGGGATGTACTCAAAACGGCAACCGCCGTACCTGAGGATCGGTAAAGTATATCATTGATGGCAGCCTGAGCCTGAAGGCTCGCATAAAGCTGCTCCTGATCAGACGCGCCGTAATATTTTCCGTGCCCATGATTTTCATCGGCAGCTTCTTTCAACAGACACTCACCAGCACCTCCAAAACCTATGGTATACGTTACAACATTTTGCTTGTTTTCAAGGTCTGAACGTAGATCTGTATCATACAAATATTTTGCCACATCATCCAGAATCGTGCTTCCAGAAGAGTCTTTTATCACATCAGCTCCAAAGCACTCTCCACTGTCCCCGTCAGCATCCGCCACATTAGTGCTTGTATCGGATCCCCAAAGTGGGGGAACACGTCCATCGTGGTGCGATTCCCCATCAGTAACAAGGATCACAAAATTCTTCTGACACCACTGATCAATTGGGCTAACATACTTACCGCCTTGATAGATAAGATTAGCTATGTCGGGAGGATAAGACTTTGGTTCAGAAGGATAGGCAGGGTTTGGGTTGTTGGTATATTGATTTTCATAATATGTTTTTTTACCCGCAAAATAACGACCTGCCTCGTAAAGAGCCTCTGCAAGCGGAGTATTCGGAGTATCTTCCTGTATGTAGATATCATTAAGAAAGCGTATATATTCCTTCCGAGCGGTAGTTTCATCGATTTCAGTATCCATATCCATACAAGGATAGACAACTCGTCCCCCGTTCCGATATCCCGACGCCGCATAATTGAATTTCATAAGGCCGAAGCGGATGTCGGTCGAGGAATTCATAATAAGTTTTGTCACCACCCATTTTGCGGT
>JAOZMY010000043.1 GCA_029934085.1 bacterium
TCCTCCACGATGCGGCCGTAGTCCATAAAGAGCACCCGGTGCGCCACGCTCTTGGCGAAGCCCATCTCGTGGGTGACAACGATCATGGTCATGCCTTCCTGGGCCAATTCCACCATGACGTCCAGGACCTCCTTGATCATCTCCGGGTCGAGGGCGGAGGTAGGTTCGTCAAAGAGCATGATCTTAGGGTTCATGCAGAGGCTGCGGGCGATGGCGACCCGCTGTTGTTGTCCCCCGGAGAGTTGGCCAGGATACTTTTTCGCCTGGTCGGCGATGTGAACCTTTTCGAGATAATACATGGCGGTTTCTTCCGCCTTTTTTCTCGGGATCTTGCGGACCCAGATGGGGCCCAGCGTCAGGTTGTCCAAGATGGTCAGGTGGGGAAAGAGATTGAAGTGCTGAAACACCATCCCCACCTCGGCGCGGATCTTCTCAATGTTCTTGACGTTGTTGGTCAGTTCGACACCATCCACGATGATCCGACCCCGCTGGTGTTCCTCCAGGCGATTGATGCAGCGGATCAGGGTGGATTTCCCCGATCCGGAGGGGCCGCAGATGACGATCCGCTCCTGCCGTTGGACGGTAAGATTGATCCCCTGGAGGACATGGAGTTCTCCGAACCACTTATGGAGGTCGATGATCTCGATCATCGGCCTTTCCGAGGTCTGGCGCTCCGGTGCTTTTGTATTGTTCATAGAGAGATCCTTTGAATTGAGTGAAAAGTTTTCCAGCTCGCCTGTTCTGTGGCGTTCTCGAAAAGAAGGATGAGGCCTATTTTACCGGGAGATTCCGCCAATGATAAAAAATTCTTTTGCCTTTGGCCTTTGACCTTTGACTTTTTTCCCATCACCGCAGTTCACCCTGTCCCAATTCTCGTTCGAGTTTTCGGCTGTAGTTGGACATGGAGAAGCAGCCGAGGAAGTAGAGGATGGCGAGAAAGATATAGGCTTCCGGTGAGAATCCCATCCATTTGGGGTGTGAGAGGACCGACTGGGTGGTCTTCATCAGGTCCCACAGGGCGATGATGACCACCAGAGAGGTGTCCTTGAAGGCGGAGATCAGGATGCTCACCGTTGGTGGGATGACGATTTTCAGGGCCTGGGGAAGGATGACGAGGCGCATGGTCAAGACGTAATTTAGGCCGAGGGATTCCGCCGCCTCATACTGTCCCTTGGGGATCCCTTGCAGCCCGCCCCGGACAACCTCGGCGATATAGGCGGCGGTGAATAGGATGATCGCCACCTGGGCCCGGAGGATCTTGTTGATGGTAATTCCCTCCGGGAGAAACAGGGGGAAGATGATGGAGGCCATGAACAACAGACTGATGAGGGGAACCCCGCGGATGAGTTCAATGTAGAGAATGGATAACCAGCGGATTCCTGGCATCTTCGAACGCCTTCCCAGGGCCAGGATTACCCCCAGGGGATAGGCTGCGGTCAGTCCGAAAACGGAGAGGAGCAGGGTCAGAGGGAGGCCACCCCATTTGGTGCTTTCAACGGAGGGGAGGCTGAAGATTCCGCCCTTCATCAGGGTTCCCATGACAAAAAGGCCCACGACCCAGACGTAGATGAGGGATTTTTTCCAGTTTTTGTTTTTGCTGCTGTAGTAGATCAGCCCGAAAAGGAGGAGCATGGCGATAAGGGGACGCCACTGCTCATCATAGGGATAGAAGCCGAAAATGATGAAGCGTATGTTGGAAATAATAACCGACCAACAGGCCCCGGCCGCCTTTTTACAAGCCTCAGCACAGTCTGGACACCAGACGCTGTCGATGAAGGCCCAGCGAATAAATGGAGGAACGGTTTTGTATAGTATGAACAGGGTGATTAGGGTTAAAAACGAATTGAAATATCCGTTGAAAAGGTTCGATTTGACCCACCCCAAAACCCCGACACTGGTGGGGGGTGGTTTGACGACTTCAGCCGGATTTTCCCTGAGCAGATCAGATTCGTTCATTTCTCGATCATCTCTCCACAAGAGCCGTTTTCTTGTTGTACCAGTTCATGAAGGCGGAGGTCGAAAGGCTGAAGATCAGGTAAACAGCCATGATAAGGGCGACCCCTTCTACTGCCTGTCCCGTTTGGTTGATACAGGTATTGGCGACGGAAACGAAATCTGGGAATCCGATGGCCACAGCCAAGGAGCTGTTTTTTGTCAGGTTGAGCATCTGACTCGTCAAAGGGGGGATAATGACCCGCGCCGCCTGGGGAAGGATCACGAGGTTCAGGACGTAGGGTGGCTTCAATCCCAGGGCCATGGCTGCCTCACGCTGCCCTTTGCTAACCGACTGGATTCCCGCGCGGACGACCTCGGCCACGAAGGCGGACGTATAGAGGACAAGCCCGGTCAAAAGGGCGATAAATTCCGGACTCAGCATGATTCCACCCTTGAAATTGAATCCGACCAAACGGGGGACGTTCATTTTCAAGGGGGCTCCGCATAGCAGCCAAGTGATGAGGGGAAAGCCGAGGATCATCGCGGTGGAGGTGATGAAGACGGGAAAAATCTTTCCTGTTTCTTCCTGGCGTTTTCGGGCCCATTTCCGAAGGAAATAAGAGGCTACGCATCCGGCGAGAAAGGCGATCAACATGTATTTGTAAGCGGGTATGGAAGCCGGAACCGGAAGGGCCACCCCTCGGTTGCTGAGAAAGATACCTCGAATGGGGTGCAGGGCCTGTCGTGGCGAGGGGAGGGTTTCGTAAAAGATGGCGTACCAGAAAAAGAGCTGTAGGAGGACGGGGATGTCCTGCATGACCTCGATATACCAGCCGGCGAGTTTCGAGACCAGCCAGTTGGAGGAAAGACGGGCGATTCCGATGACCGTTCCGATGATGAGGGTAAATATGATGCCGATGAAGGAGACTTTCAGGGTATTCAGTGCCCCGACGATGAGGGCCCGGCCGTAGGTGCTGGCCGCCGAATACGAGATAAGGGATTCTCCAATCTCAAAAGAGGCTTCTTTGTGGAGAAAACCGAATCCTGTGGCGATGTTTTGGCGTTTTAGGTTTATGATGGTGTTGGAGACGAGGTAATAGGCCAGGAGGCCTACCATACAAAAGACTGCGATTTGATAGAAGATGGCCCTTTTCTTAGGATCGAGCCAGAAAGGGACCTTCTCGATTTCCTTGAGGTAAGGTTCTTGGGGGGGCCTTGGTTCTTCCATTCTCCGCTCGCTTGGTCCTCTCGAGGCGTTTCTCGTGCGAGTTTTTAGGCAAGTAGAGCGTGACAGGCACTCCTTCAAGGACACCTGTCACGCTCGTGTCAGAACAGATTAACGGAAAGGCGCGGCATACATCAGGCCACCTTTGGTCCAGAGGGCATTCAGTCCTCTTTTCAGGCCCAGAGGCGTATTGACGCCTACGTTGCGTTCGAATATTTCACCGTAATTTCCCACGGCTTTAATGATGTTATAGGCCCATTTGTCGTCGAGCCCAAGATCCTTTCCGAGGCCAGGAGTAACACCGAGGAAACGTTTGACCCGGGGGTCGCTACTCTGGAGCATCTTATCCACGTTTTTGGATGTGATTCCCAGCTCTTCTGCCTGGATGAGGGCCATGACCGTCCAGTTGACGATGTCATACCACTGGTCGTCCCCGTGTCTCACGACGGGCGCGAGGGGCTCCTTGGAGATGATCTCGGGAAGCAGCACATAGTCTTTGGGATTGGGCGCGATGGAACGAATGGCAGCCAACTGAGAGGAGTCGGAGGTGATGACATCACACCGACCCGCGAAAAAGGCTTTGTTCAACTCGGCAGACTGTTCGATGACGACTGGTTTCCACTTCATCCCGTTTTTGCGGAAGAAGTCCGCGGCGTTCATCTCTGTGGTGGTGCCGGGGAGAACGCAGACGGTAGCCCCGTTGAGTTCCTTGGCGCTCTTGATGCCCAGTTTTTTTGGAACGAGGAATCCCTGCCCGTCGTAGAAATTGACGTGGCAGAAATTGAGGCCGTTCACCGTTTCACGGGTGAGGGTTTGGGTGGTGTTACGGCAAAGGACATCGATTTCCTTCGACTGGAGCGCTGGGAGCCTCTGAACGGCGGTCAGTGCGATGTATTTTATCTTACTAGCGTCTCCGAAGACTGCGACGGCAATCGCCTTGGCCGTGTCCACGTCGAGTCCTTTCCAGACTCCTTTTTTGTCTGGCATGCTGAACCCAAACACACTCCCGTTGACGCCCACCTTGAGGTAACCTCTTTGACGGACCTCTTGAAGGGTCCCCGCCACGGCGGCGGTTGTCATGGCAATAAAAACCACGGCAACCATTAGTGCAATGATTTTGACGTGTCTCATAAATCCCTCCTGTTATGATGGTTAAAAGTTACTTGTGGGACCGACGAAGGTCCCTTCCCCTTTTCTTACGAACTCCCGACAGGTTTTGTGATATGAGGCTTCTTTGTAGAGTGGTGTGATAATGAAATCATTTTTCGCGTGGCCTATCCTTGTTAGCATGATGTTAATTCATAGCACAAAAGGGTAAAATTGTCCAAATGAAAATGAATCGTTGGATTCCCGGGAAGAGGAAATGAGCAGAGAATTTCCCTTCCCACAAAGGGAGCGGGGAGGGTGCCGTAAACGGTTGGATGTTAGATGACGGAATTCAATTCGGAGAGTAGTTTTTCGCCGTTGAGATTGTACTTCGAGATGACGTCCTTAAGGCGATCAAAAAGGTTGTAACAGAGGATACACTCACCCGCAACCGAATCATATTTCGTAAAAACCTTTTTGGTGATGGCGTATTTCTCCACGATATCGAGTAACACCATGTCGCTGTTGATAGGGGGTTTTCTTTGGGCGTTTTTACCTAATTCCATTTTATTTAAGGTCCTCGCTTGCATTTTTTTGATCTTTCAATCTAATAAGAGTATTAGCTTTTGTCAAATCAAAAATATCTATGGTAAGCTTCGGGCAATATACGAAGATTGTATGATCGATTGAAGGCATGGCGGCATTTTCATTCATGACATTCAATACGAAATTTGTTAATGTAAGGGGCAAATGTATGAAATCGTTGTTCATGCGCACGTGTATTGCGAGGAAGCAATCTTGGCTTTTCTCGAAGAAAACAACATCCGTTCCGCCGTTGGGGTTACCCCCTCAGAAATGGAGGAGTCCATCGTTTTTTACTTGGGCGAAAAGGAGTGGGTTATGTTCAGAGAGAGGTTTACGGAGAAGCTCCGGGAGATTTCACGGATCTTTGGTGCTTCCTTTCCGAAAATTTCCGTAACTTCTCTCGATGACACGTTGTGGAGGGATGCCTGGAAGCGTTACGCTCGGATATATCGGTTTGGGAACGAGCTTATTGTGAAACCCTCTTGGCGGAAGTTGCGGAAATCATACGACTGCCCAGTTGTTTCCATCGATCCCCAAATGGCCTTTGGCACCGGGGGACATGCCTCCACCCGTCTCTGTATCCGTCATCTTCTCAGCATTCGTAGGGAGCGGCCTGAGTGCTTGAGAGAGGTTCTCGATGTTGGAACTGGTTCGGGAATCTTGTCTATCGTTGCGGTCAAGCTGGGGGCCGGGCGGGTCGTGGCCACGGACATCGATCCGGATGCGATCGAGATCGCAACGGAAAACGCGGTCAGGAATGACACCGCCCCAAAGATTGAATTTACACTTAGCCCCCTTGAGAAAATTCCTGGAAGGTATTCCCTTATCCTTGCGAACATCTATGAGTCGGTATTGTCGAAGCTCCTGGGAGAATTCTCCAGACATCTACAATCCGACGGGCTCCTGATTGTTTCTGGCCTTATGGCGGAACAGGGGAGAGAATTCGTCAAGAAGGCCGAACGCTTCGGCTTGCGTAGGGTGATGCACCGGTTTTCGCGGTCGTGGGTTTCCTATGGGTTCGAGGGTGTAAGGTGAGCCGTCTCCCTCAATTTTTTTTGGATGAGATGGAAAGAGGAGGGAAAGTGGGCCTTTTGTGCCATGGAGAGCATAACCATCTGAAAAGGGTTCTGCGTCTTCGAAAGGGTGACGATATCCTTGTCTCGGACGGGAAGGGAAATTTGTTTCATGCCGTTATCCAGGAAGTTGGGAGAGATGAAACAAGGGTGAGGATTGTGGAAAAGGTGTCATGGGTTCCCGAATCACCTCTCGAGATTACTCTGATTCAGGGTATCCCGAAACGGCGCAAAATGGAGTGGATTCTTCAAAAGGCAACGGAACTGGGAGTCCGGCGTATCGTTCCCGTGGCTACGGCCTTCAGTGTTCCTCGTCTCTCGGATATCCAATGGCAGCGTAAAAAGGCGCGGTGGGAACAGATCCTGCGAGAGGCAGCTAAACAGTCGTATCGAGGGCGCATTCCAACTTTGGAGGATATCCTCCCACTTACGGAGGCGATAAGGAGATTCACGGGAGAAGGAAATCTTTTTTTTACACCCGACGGGCAGATGGATTTGAAGGCTTGTCTTGATAGTTTTCCTGAAACGAATAAGATAACCCTTATCATTGGACCTGAGGGCGGGTTTGATATGTCCGAGACCAAGCTGGCCGCTGACGAGGGATACCGGCTCTGCACCCTGGGACCCAGAGTCTTACGGTTGGAGACGGCGGTGGTTAAGGTGTTGTCCATCCTACAATATGTCCTCGGGGACGGGTAACGGGAACGATGAATAAGAAGAGGAAAAGATACAAATTGAAGCCCTATCGATTTGACCTATTGCAGGGATTTATTGCCAAGCACCTGTTCCCATGGCTTTTTTCCCACGTGGAGATTTCCCCGGATCATTTGAAGAAGTGGCGAAGGCTTGTCTCCCGAGGTGTGGTGGTTCCCGTTCTGGATTTTCCGAGTCGTATCGATTTTCTTGTCCTTCATCATCTTTACCGTAACAAAGGGGGAAATTATCCCAGGTTTCCCATGGGGGTTTCCATGTTCCCGTGGGTTTCTGCCCGAGGGATTTTTGTTTTTTTGAAGGCCTTCCTCGTCTGGATTTTCAAAAAGATATGCCTCTTTGATCCCTTTGCCGCGGGGCACGAGGAAGAAATTGCCAAACTCGGGCGGGTCCCGTTTACCCTTCATATCCACCCTTCTGGGGCTTATCTCCAACGGTGTCTGAGCCTTCGGACAACCCCCCTCGAATCCGTGGTCCGCTACCAGCGTGGGTGTGATCAGCCAATCTACCTGGTTCCTCATCTGATTATTTATGACTTTTTCCCACCCACAGAAAAGAAGTCACTCTACACGGCCTTTTGGGGTAAGGTATCCATGCCGAAATGGACCTTGCGTATGAAGAGCCTCTTCATGAGAAAGCGGATTCAGGTCAGGCTTGGAACTCCCATTGATGTCCGCCGTTTTTTGAAACAGCATCCCACGCTTTCCGACACGGCCCTGGCGCGCGAAATTCACCGAGTGGCCGTGGTGATCCTCGACAAAAAACTCAGGGGAATTTCCGGACCTTCCCTTCCCTCCAGGGACCGGATGGTCACCCAGCTTCTTGAGGATCCAGAGCTCTGGCGGTTTTTGGAGGTGATGTCGGAGGAGACTCAGAAACCCGTGGAAGAGTTGGCCCGGAAGGCGCGGAACTACGCGAACGAGATCGCCGCCGATCTTCGGCCCTCTTATGTGAAGCAGTGGGAAAAGATCCTGCGATGGGTCTGGCAGAGCTTGTACGATGGTGTAGATATCAATGAGGAAGCCGAGCAGAGATTACGCAGAATCGCCAGGAATCATCCCGTTATCTACGTGCCATCCCATAAAAGCCATATCGATTATTTTCTCCTCTCTTACGTCCTGTATGAAATGAATCTGCCGCTGCCCTTGATCGCTGCGGGGATTAACCTCTCTTTCTGGCCGGTGGGGCCTGTTTTCAGGCGTTCCGGGGCCTTTTTTATTCGGAGGAGCTTCAGGGATAATCCCCTGTATGCCGAGGTTTTTTATTCGTATCTGAGGGAGTTGATCCGCGAGGGGATTCCCCTTGAATTTTTCATCGAAGGGGGTCGAAGCCGGACGGGGAAGCTGATCCTTCCCAAAAAGGGAATGCTTTCCATGGTCTTCCGGGCCCTGTTCGAAAAGGCCGCGACGGATATCTATGTGGTTCCCACGGCGGTCTCGTATGAGAGGATCGTGGAGGAGGAAGGTTATATCCGTGAGTTGAAGGGGGACGAAAAGCGTAAAGAGCGGACGAGGGATCTGTTGCGGATACGTAAGATCTTCAGGAAGCGGTACGGCACGGTTTATGTGCGCTTTGGAAAGCCTGTTTCCCTTAAAAGATACCTCCGTAATAGGCAAATTGAAGGCTTGCCCGAATCTGTCGAGCAGCGCCAGGAGCTGTATCAGAAGGCGGCGGATGATATCATACGGGCGATTCAGAAGGCCATGGCCGTGACGCCTTCCTCGCTGGTTGCGGCGGCGCTTCTTTCATTTAGGGGGCGGGGAATGCGTCAATCCGAGATCATGGAAACGGCCGAATTGTATCTGAGGCTTCTCGAGGAAGTCGGAGCCGAATTTCCCAAAGGAAGTGGGGAGACGAAGCGTGCCCTTTCCAGGTCTCTGGAGCTTTTTATGCAGGATAATGTGCTTCAGAAGGGGATTGATATCGACGCCACCGATCCAACCTATTTTGTGCCTCCGGAGAAGCGGATCCATCTCGAATTTTCCAAAAACATGATGGTGATCCATCTTGCTCCGCTCTCGTTGTATAGCTGGTCGTTGGTTCAAATGCCTAAAGAGAGGTCAAGGTCCCCATATCAGGTTTTCGTTACTCTCCATCAAATCTTCAAGTATGAATTTCTGATGTTTTCCGAAAGCCCTCTGCATTGGGCGCGTCAGGGACATCTTGTCCTGAAATCACTTACAGAAAAAGAGATTATCAAATTGCGTAATTTGACGATGAGTGCCTTGGAGGGTTATTTTGTGGCGGCGACCTTTACGATGAAGGAGACGTGGGAGAAGCCAGTAAGGGAGAAGAAGCTTGTGCGTGACATGATTTCCCTTGGGAAAGATATGATTGCCACCTCGCAGATCGTCTGCCCTGAATCGGTAACCTCCGCGACACTTCAAGGGTGGATACGGATTGCCTTAGAGAGAAGGATTCTTGGAATTGTTCGGGAGAAGGAGGAACAATCCCAAAAACGGAGAGACCGTTTAATCGGAAAAGGGGAAAATTTTCGAGAGATCGAAGAAATTGTCGGAATCCTGGACGGCCTGCTTTCTCTTCATTCGTAAGAGTGGTATAAAAACACGTTTTCGTTTTGATTGGATGAGAATCTTGAAGGGCAAATGATGGGTAAAGTTATCGGAGTGGCAAATCAGAAGGGGGGGGTTGGAAAGACAACTACCGCCGTGAATCTGTCGGCCGCCCTTGCGATGAGGGGCAGGCGTGTGCTCCTTGTCGATATGGATCCTCAGGGGAATGCGACGAGTGGCTGTGGAGTTGAGAAAGAAGAACTGGCGACATCTGTTTACGAGGTTCTCCTCGGAAGCATTCAGCCGGAAGAGGCGATACGTTCTCTGAATTTCGAGGGTTTGGACATCTTGCCTTCCAACGGGAATCTCATTGGGGCGGAGGTGGAGCTTGTCCATGAAATCGGACGGGAGCATTTTTTAAAACGGCATCTAAAACCGGTGCTGGGGAGGTACGATTATGTTTTCATCGACTGTCCCCCCTCTCTGGGACTGTTGACCGTCAATGCCTTGACGGCCTCGGAAGGGGTAATTATTCCTCTCCAATGTGAATTCTACGCCATGGAGGGCCTGTCGCAACTGCTGCGGACCTTGCGGTTGATAAAACACTCTGTCAATTCATCCCTTCACATCTTGGGGATCCTGCTGACCATGTTTGACGTCAGGAACAATATCTCCCATCAAGTGAAGGAGGAAGTTTGTCGCCATTTCGGCTCCCGCGTTTTTGAGACTGTAATCAATCGGAATGTTCGTTTAAGTGAAGCGCCGAGTTTTGGTAAGAATATCTTCGAATATGACCGCAAATGTATCGGTGCGATGGGATACCTTTCTTTGGCGGAAGAACTGATCGGGAGGGGGATTTAGACATGGCTAAAAAGAAGGTTTTGGGGAAGGGGATACGAGCCCTGATCCCGGAAGGAATAGGGGAGGGAGAAGAGAATTTCCTATTTGTGGGGATAGAAAAGCTCCACCCGAATCGTTCTCAGCCAAGGAGGGCGATCGATCCGGAGAAATTGGCGGCCTTGGCCGCCTCGATCAAAGAAAAGGGAATACTCCAACCTCTCCTGGTTCGACCTGCCTCTGACGGGTACGAAATTGTGGCCGGGGAGAGGCGTTGGCGGGCCGCCCAAAAGGCGGGGCTTATGGAAGTCCCCGTAGTGGTGCAGGATCTGGGGGAAAGGGAGAGCCTGGAAGCGGCCTTGGTGGAGAATCTCCAGAGGGAAAATCTCAACCCAATTGAAGAGGCCTTGGCTTACGTGGAGTTGATGAAGCGGTGGGACCTGACCCAGGAGACCCTGGCTGCCAGGCTGGGGAGGAATCGGTCGACGATTGCCAATACCGTCCGCCTCCTTCAGCTCTCTCCAAAGGTTCAACAGCTTGTCAGTCAAAATAGCTTGACCGCGGGACACGCTCGGGCCTTGCTGGCGCTGCCCGATTTCGAAAGTCAGGAATCCTTGGCGAAGGAAATCATTGAAAAGGGATTGTCGGTTCGGGATGTGGAGCGATGGGTGAAGAGAAGCCAGGCAAGGCGTCCGGTTGAAAAGGAAAGGGGCCCAGATCCATTTATCCAAGATATTCAGGACAGACTGGAGCGTTCTCTGGGAACGAGGGTGAAGGTAACGTTGAAGGGAAAAAAGGGAAGTATCAAGATTTCCTTTTTCGACTTAGACGAATTGGACGGATTGATTAAGAAGATATGCATCTGAGATTGGTTGAAAACAGATTCTATTTATGTTAACTGTGAAACGTTAGATTTTTTCAATTTCAAGACGTGAGGTACAGTTTATGGCGAAGGGGGTTACCAAGGATATTCAGGCGTTCCTTGGAGAGGAAACGAGCTTCGAGGGAAAGCTCATCTTTGAAGGAACTGTCCGGATCGATGGGAAGTTTCAGGGGGAGATCCATACGGACGATGTCGTCATTGTGGGAGAAAGTGCGGAGGTTAACGCGGAGATCAACGCGGGAGAGATCATCATTAGCGGGACGGTTCGGGGGAACATTTTTGCGAAGGAGAGCCTTGAGATCATGGCGCCGGGAAAGGTTTATGGGAATATTTTAACTCCAAAGCTTATGATTCAGGAAGGGGTGATCTTCGAGGGGACGTGTCGAATGGAAAAGTTGGATGTCCCAATGAACGCTAAAGTTTCCGTCCTAAATCCTGAAGCGATGGCGCAAGGTCAAGACAAGCTGGGTGAAACTTAACCCTGAATATCTGAAGTTTTCTTTTGTAAATTTCGGGTGATTTGACATTATCGTTTTGGAGATGGTGATTCAGGGAGGCCAGACGTGGCCTTCACGCCTACTTAAATAATCAAATTAATCAAATCTTGGAATGGAGGATGACATGGGTAAAAAGGCTGTTTTGGTAATAGTATTGTTGGTTGTGTTTATGATGGCAACGATGGCCATAGCAGGCGGACCAAATATGAACCCAGGAAAATGGGAGATCACCACGAAGGTTGAGATGCCGGGGATGCCGATGAAAATGCCTCCCATCACAACGACGCAGTGCTTGACAAAGGATAGTTACATCTTGAAAGAACCCCCCAAACCCGGTGCGGCTGGGGAGATGAAGAGCCCCTGTAAGGTTACAAATTCCCAGGTAAAAGGAGACACCGTCATCTGGGATATGGTGTGCGAGGGACAGGAAGGAATGACGTACCATGGGGAACTTACCTACCATGGGGATACCATGGAGGGATTCATTAAGATGGTACCGAAATCCCAGGGAGAGGGAAACGTGCCCGTGACACTCCGCATGAAAGGTAAACGGGTGGGCCCGTGTGATTGATAAAAAAGCCGGAATCCGGGCTTGCAATGAAAAATCCCCGCCGTTTACAGCGGGGATTTTTTGATGAGAATTTTAGATGGAAGGAATTAACCTTTGAGAGCGAGGAGCGCGTTTAATTCCTCCTGGATATATTTCAAGCGATCCAGATCCGCCTCGTCGACCTTTTCCTGAGCCTCTTTCTCGGAAAGCTGCTGTCGTAGGTTGGCGATCTCCTTTTCGATGGATTCGAGAGAGATAAGGAGTTCGTCCGCCACGGGTCGTTCGGCCAATTCGGGGGCTTTCACCTCGATCGGCTCTTCTTTCCGTTTGAGGAAGAGGGTTTCCTTCCACTTGGGAACGTAGGTCTCAAAACCAAGGGTTTCTTGAACCTTTTCGGCGAGGGTTTTACTCGACTCAGGTTCGCCATGTATAGTAAATACCTTGGGTTTTGCCTCTTTGAAATTCCCGATCCACTCTAAAAGGTCTTTCTGATCCGCATGTGAGGAGAACCCTCCAATCGTAAAGACCCTGGCATTAACCGCCACATCTTCTCGGAAGATCTTGACGCTTTTCCGGCCCTCCACGATTTGTCGTCCTGTGGTTCCCTGCGCCTGGAATCCGACGATGACAATGCTGGCGCCGTCCCGCCAGAGATTATGCTTAAGGTGGTGCTTAATCCGGCCCGCCGTGCACATACCGTTTCCGGCAATGACGATGGCGGATCCCTTTTGTTCATTGATGGCGATGGATTCTTTGGTGGAAGGAGTGTAGCGGAGGTTGGGAAGATTGAAAGGATCGAAACCCGCTTCGATGATCGCCAGTGCCTCCTTGTCATAGAACTCCTTGTTCTTACGAAAAATCTCCGTTGCCTTGATAGCCAGAGGGCTGTCGAGATAGATGGGAATATCTGGGAGCTCCCCTTTCCTGTAGAATTCACCAAGAATGTAGATGACCTCCTGTGTCCTTTCCACAGCGAAAGAGGGGATGATGATCTTTTCGTTGTTGGAGACGGCGTAGTTGATGGCTTCGAGAAGCTCCTGTTTACTATCTTCCAGTGGCTTGTGGAGGCGGTTGCCATAAGTGGACTCGACGAAGAGGTAATCCGTTGTGAAGATATGGGCTGCCTCTTTGAGAATGAGTTGGTTTGCCTTCCCGATATCGCCGGAGAAGACGATCTTTATCTCACCGTCCCCCTCCCTGACCCACATTTCCAGGATGGAAGATCCGAGGATATGCCCCGCGTTTTTCAGACGTATTTTGACACCGTCGCCGATGGGGATGATTTCGTCCCTTTCAATGGCCTTTAGATGGGGAAGGCTCTTTTTAGCGTCGTCGATTGTGTAGAGGGGCTGTATTTCCTTGTGCCCCTTGCGTTTGTTTTTTTTCGTTTGCCATGCCGCGTCCATTTCATGAATGTGGGCGGAATCCAAGAGCATGATCTCACAAAGTTCGGCGGTCGGGCGTGATGTGAGGATTTTTCCTTTGAATCCATCCTTGACAAGTTTTGGTATGCGCCCGGAATGGTCGATATGGGCGTGAGTGAGAAACATGGTGTCAATGTCGGCGGGATTAAAACCCCAATCCATCCAGTTTCGCATCTCTAGGAGCCTCCCGCCCTGGAAGAGCCCGCAGTCGACGAGGGCCTGTTTGCCTGTTTTGGTTTCGATGAGAAAGTTGGAACCCGTCACGGTTCCGGCGGCGCCAAGGCAGGTAACTTTAACCATAAGTGATCTCCTATTGAGTTTTTTTCAGAAAAACCTTTTTTCCCATTACGTGCACATACACCTTTTTCGGAATCGAGGTCAAGCAATATTTCGATCGCTCGGGCAAAAAGGCTTTGTGAAAAACTTGACAAGCGGGGTGAGCTGTGATAGCAAGGGCAAAAATTTCAAGGGGGGGCTGCGGCCTATGATCAACCTTGACTATACACTGTTGATTCAGGCAGCTATTTTTATCGTTTTTGTGCTGCTGATTAACCAGTTTATGTTCCGTCCGGTCGTGCGTTTGTTGGAAAGACGGAGAGAAGCGACTACCGGCGCCCAGGAGAAGGCGTTATCTTTGCAGGAAAAGGCGGAACGGGAAGCGGCCCTACTCGAGGAAAAGTTGGCGCAGGCACGTCAAGAGGCGGCCCTTGAAAGGGACCGCGTCAAGAAGAAGGTCCTTGAGGAGCAGAAACAGTATCTCGAACGTGCCCGGAGGGCGATTGAGAAGGATATTCCAGCCCTCAGAGAAAAGGCGCTGGAAGAGGCGAAAAAGGTTGAGAATTCTTTGAAGAAGGGAATGAAACCTTTTGCCGAAAAGATTGCGGCGAAGGTCTTGGGGAGGTCTGTTTCATGAGGGATAGACGAAGGGTTATTTATTTCTTTTTTGGATGGATGGTCCTTTTTTTTGGGGTGACGGCGTTGCCCGCCTTGGCGTCGGAGGGGGGACACGGGAATTACTGGAAGGACTACCTATTCCAGATCGTGAATTTTGCCATCTTGATGGCGATCCTCATAAAGTTTATCCGTCCCGCGCTGAAGGGATATTTAGAGAAGCGTCACAACCAGGTCAAAGAGGAGTTGCAAAAGGCGAAAGAGCTTTCAGAGGCGGCCGAGAAGGCCTACCAGGAAGCTCAGAAACGGCTTGAAAACTTCGATGAAGAGATCAAGGCCATCCGTGAGCAGATGTTGAAAGAAGTAGAACTGGAAAAGAAGAAGCTGATGGAAGAGGCCGAGAAGAAAGCGGAGCTCATGCGGGCACAGGCCGAGCAAGGATTGAAGGAGGAGATCAGCCAGATCAAGAAGCGGTTGAGAGAAGAGGTCTCGATTGAGGCCTTGAAACTGGCGGAGGAGATCGTCAAAAAGACAATCACGACGGACGATCAGAGACGTTTAATCAATCTGTATATCCAGCAACTTGGGGGTAAAAATTGAGAGAACGCGTGGTCGCAAGGCGGTATGCCAAGGCCTTGTTGGGGATAGGGACCAGGGAAGGCAGGATAGAGGATATCTACCAGGAACTCGTTCAGGTGCAGTCTTTGTTCAAGGAATACCCCGAGTTTTGGAAAGCGGTTTCGCTTCCCATCTACCCCATGAAGAGACGACGGAATGTCTTGAAGTCGGTCTTAGAGAAATCGGACATTAGTAATTCCATAATCCGGTTTTTCGAGATTCTCGTGGAAAAGGATCGAATTGGCTTAATTTCGACTATCTTTTCCACCTTTCAAGAACTTGCGGACCGGGCACAGAATCGGGTGAGAGGAACCTTGTATGCTGCAGAACCTATGAAGGATGAAGACTTTGAGAAGGTCAAAAAGGCCCTTTCAGATTACATCGAAAAAGAGTTAATCTTGGAGAAAGATGTGGACTCTTCCCTGATTGGCGGTATCAAGGCGCAAATCGGGGGAATTGTGATAGATGGGAGCGTTCAAGGGCAATTAAATCGTTATCGAGAAAAACTGTTAACGGCATAGAGGGAAGATATGGAGATTAGAGCAGAAGAGATCAGTAAAATCATTGAGAGTCAGATTGAGGGCTTTGAACAGGAAATCGATGTTTCAGAAACCGGCATTGTGTTGTCCGTGGGGGACGGGATTGCCCGTATCTACGGGTTGGAAAACGCGATGGCCGGTGAACTGCTGTCCTTTCCCCATGATGTCTTTGGGATGGTGTTGAACCTGGAAGAGGACAATGTCGGCGCTGCCCTCCTGGGGGAAGATTATTTGATCAAAGAGGGGGATACCGTCAAGCGGACCGGGCGTATCGTGGAGGTCCCCGTTGGTGATGCCCTGATTGGACGTGTGGTGAATCCCCTGGGACAGCCGATCGACGGGGGTGCCCCGATTGAGGCGGAGGAAACCCGCCGAGTGGAAGTCAAGGCTCCGGGAATCGTGGCTCGTCAGCCGGTGAAGGAGCCATTACAGACCGGCCTGAAGGCGATCGACTCGATGGTCCCCATCGGACGAGGGCAACGTGAATTGATCATCGGGGACCGCCAGACGGGAAAGACGGCGGTTGCCATCGACACCATCATCAATCAGAAAGGCCAGGATGTTATCTGTATCTACGTGGCGATCGGCCAAAAGCGTTCCACGGTAGCTCAGGTGGTGGATAAACTGAAGAGTTATGGGGCGATGGACTATACCATCGTTGTCTCGGCCACGGCATCGGAGTCCGCACCGATTCAGTTCCTCGCACCTTACGCGGGCGTGACCATGGGCGAATACTTCCGGGACAACGGACGTCATGCCCTCTGTATCTATGACGATCTTTCCAAACATGCCGTTGCATATCGCCAGTTGTCGCTTCTGTTGAGACGACCTCCAGGACGCGAAGCCTATCCTGGGGATATCTTCTACCTTCATTCTCGTTTGCTGGAGCGTGCGGCGAAACTCAGTGATGAGCTGGGCGGGGGTTCACTGACGGCCCTTCCGATCATCGAAACTCAGGCGGGAGACGTGTCTGCCTATATTCCTACCAACGTTATTTCCATCACGGACGGTCAGATCTACCTGGAAACAGATCTCTTCTACTCCGGTGTGCGTCCCGCCATCAACGTCGGTCTCTCCGTCTCTCGTGTTGGTGGGAACGCCCAGATCAAGGCGATGAAACAGGTGGCCGGAACATTGCGTCTCGACCTCGCGCAGTATCGTGAAATGGCCGCGTTCGCTCAGTTTGGGAGCGATCTGGACAAGGCCACCCAGGCCCAGTTGGCCCGAGGGGAAAGGCTTGTGGAAGTCCTGAAACAGGGCCAATATGTCCCTCTTCCCGTGGAGAAGCAGATCGTCATCGTCTATGCCGCGGTCAACGGGTATCTGGATGAGATCCCCGTTTCTGAGATCAAACGATACGAGGAAGAACTCTATCACTTTATGGATGGCACACATCCGGAGGTAGGCAAAGCCATTCTGGACAAGAAAGAATTCGACGATGAGCTTAGGGAACGGTTGAACAAGGCGTTGGACGAGTTCAAGGAAAGGTTCGTAATTCAGTAATCAAATAGAGGGAAAGAAATTACGCTATGCCCAGCCTCAAAGATATACGGAAACGGATTGCCAGTGTAAAGAGTACGCAGCAGATTACCAAGGCCATGAAGATGGTGGCTGCGGCGAAGTTGCGCAGGGCTCAGGAAGGTATCACGCAGGCGCGTCCCTATGCGGATAAGATGCGGGAAGTGATCGGAAGCCTCTCCGTGCGAGTGGAGCAGAATCATCACCCCCTGCTTGTCAGGAGGGAGGTAAAGAAGCGGGAAATCTTGATGACGACCTCTGATCGCGGGCTTTGCGGTGGTTATAATCAGAATGTCATCCGTGAGGTAACCCGTCTTCTCAAAGAAACGGAAGAAGGCGTTGAGGTTCAGCTCAATATTATCGGCCGCAAGGGGTTGGATTATTTCAAACGAAGGGATTACCCTATCCGGAAGGAATACCGGAACATCCTTGGGGATATCGATTATAAAGTCGCCGCCGAAGTCGGGAAAGACATCGTGGCTGCCTATGAATCAGAGGAATTTGATGAGCTGGTCATGGTCTATAATCATTTCAGGTCTGCCATTTCCCAGGTGGTAACGGTTCAGAAACTGCTGCCTATCGAGCCGATTCCGGTGCCCGAGGACGCGGTGATCACGGAGTATATCTACGAGCCTTCCGAAAAGGCCATCTTGAACCAGTTGCTGCCGAGATACGTGGAGGTCCAGATCTTTCGAGCCATGCTCGAGGCCCTGGCCAGTGAGTATGGTGCCCGTATGACCGCAATGGAATCCGCAACCAATAACGCCTCAGAGATGATCGATCGTCTGACCTTGGATATGAACCGCGCCCGACAGGCCGCTATTACCAAGGAGCTGATGGAGATTGTCGGGGGCGCAGAAGCTCTAAAATAGTTAATAATAAAGGGAGGAAGATTAAGCCGATGGAGAAGAAAAATGAAGGCCGCATCGCCCAGGTAATCGGTCCGGTCGTTGACGTGGAGTTTGAGCCGGGAACCCTGCCCGCTATCTTTAATGCCGTCAAGATTTCCAACCCCACGATCAGTGACGAGGAATGGAACTTGGTCGTAGAGGTGGCTCAGCACCTTGGGGATAATACCGTACGTTGCATCGCGATGGATACTACGGATGGGCTAGTACGAGGTATGAAGGCCCTGGATACGGGTGACCCCATCAAGGTGCCTGTGGGGCGGAGCACCCTTGGGAGGATCATGAACGTGGTGGGTGAGCCCGTGGATGAACAAGGCCCAATAGAGAGTGAGACCTTTTATCCTATCCATCGTCCCGCTCCCTCCTTTCTCGAACAGAATACAAAAGTTGAGGCCTTTGAGACGGGCATCAAGGTTGTTGACCTCCTGGCCCCCTATTCCAAGGGTGGTAAAATCGGATTGTTCGGAGGTGCCGGTGTCGGCAAGACCGTTATCATCATGGAGCTGATCCATAATATCGCGATTGAGCACGGTGGTTTTTCGGTTTTCGGAGGTGTCGGTGAGCGTACGAGGGAAGGAAACGACCTGTGGCTCGAGATGAAGGAGTCGAAGGTTATCGACAAGGCGGCCCTGATCTATGGGCAGATGAATGAACCTCCCGGAGCCAGGGCGCGCGTGGGATTGACGGCGCTGACCGCAGCGGAATATTTCCGTGACGAGGAACACCAGGACGTGCTGTTGTTTATCGACAACATCTTCCGTTTCACCCAGGCCAACTCCGAGGTCTCCGCCCTCTTGGGCCGGATGCCCTCCGCGGTGGGATATCAGCCCACCTTATCGA
>JAOZMY010000122.1 GCA_029934085.1 bacterium
CATAGACGACTTCCTCGTCTGGCTTGGCACGGTGAAGGATGGAGCCGTCCGGGGCGGTGATTTGGCTCTGGCCGGTGAAGGTAAGCTCCCCCTGGGGGCGCTTTTCGGTTCCGATGCGGTTGGCCGTGACGGCGAAGACGCGGTTTTCGAGGCACCGGGTCGTCATGGCCTGCTGACAGTAGGGCAGGACGAGATTGGAGGGATGGCAAAGGAGCTCCGCGCCTTGCAGGGCCAACGTGCGGGCCACCTCCGGAAAGACCCAGTCGAAACAGACCATCATGCCGACCTTGACACCCCGCACGTCGATGACGGATAGGGGGAGGTTCCCCGGGTCGAAGCAGTCTTTCTCCGTGTTGAATAGGTGGAGTTTTCGGTAGGTATGGAGAAGTCCTTCAGGTCCGATCAGCAGGGCGCTGTTGTATATCCTGTCGCCGTCCTTTTCGACAAAGCCGGTGACGAGGGAAAAATCGTTTTTCCGGCACAACTCTGTCAGGGAGGCCAGGGTAGGGGAGTTTTCGGGATCTTCCGCCAGGCTTGCGGTTTCTTCCCGGCTCTCGAAGTAGTACCCCGTGAAGGCAAGTTCAGGAAGGACAACAATATCCGCTTCCAAACCATCCAGGGCATTTAGGACTTTTTTCAGATTTACATCGATTTCCCCGAATCGGGGATAAAACTGGTAGAAACCAACACGAATGAAGCGGGAAGTCATACACGTCTCTTAACAGCCGGGCCTTTTTCTGTCAACGGAAGGATGTTTACCCATTCGTGATCCCTTGTGTTGACAGGAAAAGAGCCCCATGATATTGGATAGTATCCTTATAATTAGGGACCTAATTAAATTAGGGGGGAGGGGCCAATGCAGGAGGGCCTTGGGGAAGAGATCCTGGAGAGGTTGAGGCGTGAGTTTCCCACCAGCGACACGAAGTTTCTAATGATGTTTATCCGGGTCATTCACCTTCAGCATGCCGTTCCCATTCTTTTCGACCAATATTTTTCGAAAATGGGCCTTTCCAAGGCCCGTTTCATGGTTCTGATTCAGTTGTTCATGCGCGGAGGCGAGAAGGGATTGGGTATCTCCGAGATCAGCAGCTTTTACAATGTTAGCTCTGCCACAATGACGGGAGTCGTTGACACGCTGGAAAAGGAGGGATACGTCACACGATCCCATAGTACGAAAGATCGGCGGCGGGTGATCCTGAAACTGACGAAAAGAGGGCAGTTGTTCATGAGACGGTTTATTCCCGTACACTCTTCCAATCTTAGGAACATGATGCGATCCTTTTCCAATGATGACTTGGAGAATCTGATGCGATTGAACGAACGGCTTGTAGAGAGTATCGAGAGTTTTCTCTCTTCGGACCGCCTGAAGGTTCCGGAGGCAGGATATAGGGACTGAATGAATCGTCGCGCGGTAAAAGGCTTGAGCAGGAGAGGGATGGCCATCCACGGGTTCAGGTGGGTTCTTGTTTTCGTTTTTCTCCTGGTAGGCATGTGGGGATGTTCACTGGCGCCACCGATGAAAAAGATCGAGGTCCCGGGGACATCACGGGCGGCGTTCTCAGGGGACAAGACGGAGCTGCCTTTCGTGGACTCCGCGTGGTGGACCTCTTTTGGGGACGACAATCTCGTTGGTCTCGTGCGCTATGCCCTAAAACAGTCGCCCGATGCCCGGCACGCCTTGCTCAACGTGGAGGCCTTTCGCCAGCAGGTGATTATCGCCCAGGCACCGCTTCTGCCCGGGGTCGATTTCAGGGGCGATATCGGGCGGAGTCGACAGCCGACTTATGACCGGAGGGGAAACCGGAAAGGGGAGGAGTTCAACAATTTTGGCCTCCTTCTGACGGCTTCCTATGAGGTGGACCTCTGGAAAAAGATCGCCAATTCGGCGGAGGTGGCCCGATTGGCCCTTCTTTCTTCCCATGAAAACCTGCGAACGGTTTATCAGACCCTGACGGCGAATGTGGCTCGGCTCTACTTTGAGATTTCGGAACTGGAAGCCGAGCTACCACTCTGGGAGCAGCTCTTGAAGGTAACGAAACTCCAGGCGGACGACGCCCAGCGTGGGTATTTCAACGGGATTATGGACGGAAACACCTATCTCTCGATCCAGCAGCGGGAAGAGAAGGCGAGGCAAGACCTCTACGCGAATCGGAGAAAACTTTCGGTGTTGCGTTTCGGGCTGAATACCCTCATGGGAAAGGAACCGGCGGCTCCCCTTTCCGTGTCGCCCTTTTCCAATTTTGAGAAGGGGTTTGCCCCGGTCCCGGCGGGACTTCCTTCAGAGCTTCTGAAACGTCGTCCGGACGTGAGGATCGCCGAGCTTCGGGTCCGTCAGGCCCTGCTGAACATCGGGATCAAAAAGGCGGCGCTGCTTCCCAACTTGACGTTGACGGCCAACGGGGGGTATCGGAGCGACGAGCTTTCAGAGCTGACCAGCGGACCCTCCAAGGTTTGGGCCCTCCTGGGCGGACTGGTGCAGCCGGTTTTTCACCGGGGTGCCAAGAAGGCCGCGGTGAAGGAGGCGGAGATAGAGGCACAGATGGCCGTCGAGACATATCGCAAGGTGGCCTTGAATGCCTTTCGAGATGTAGAGTCCGCCCTGGCCATTTATGAAGAGCTGACGCGACAGTTGGAGCAGGAACAGCAAGCCTATCGAAACGAGTTGATCGTCTATCGAAGGGTTCACACCAGTTATCTCTCCGGAACCCGGTCGTTTCAGGAGTTCCTGTCCGCGAAGATCTCTCTCTTGAGTCGCAGGGTCATCGTGTTCCGTCTCTACCTCAGGCTTCTGGAGAACCGGGTCCAGCTCTTTACGGCCCTGGGGGGAGGTCTCGAGGAGCTCACGAAAATTTCAGGGGTTGGTTATGAGTAAGTTTTTTAAGGTTGTTCTTCCGATCATTCTTATCATTGGGGCCATTGCGTCCGTTTATCTATTTATAAAGTTCAAGAAGGTGCCTCCCAGGAAGGAGGTACGCTACGAGGGACCCCTGGTTACTGTCGAAACGGCGCGTTTAGTAAGGAAACCCGTTGTCATTGAAGGGTTCGGGACCGTGAAGCCGGAGCATACCCTGGATCTGGTTCCCCAGGTATCGGGAAAAGTTGTGGCGCTTTCGGAGAATTTCATCGACGGGGGATTCGTGAAAAAGGGAGAGGTGCTGGTCCAGATTGAACGCGCTGACTACGAGATCGCCCTGAAGCGGGCCGAGTCGAACCTTTTGAACAAAGACGTGGCCTACAAGAAAGCCCTGAAGCAGGCCCACGTCGCGAAGAAGGAGTGGGAGGAGATCCTCGCCAATGTTTTGGAGAACAAGAAAGTAGTTCCCGACGCACTGACCCTCTATCTCCCCCAACTCAAGGCGGCCCAAGCGGCCTACGACGCGGCACAGGCAGACCTCCGCCTCGCGAAACTGAACTTGGAGAGGACAACGTTGAAGGCCCCCTACGACGCGCGGGTCTTGAAACGGGCCACGGACCTGGGGCAGTTCGTCACGCCGGGAAAGGTCCTTGGAAGTCTTTTCAGTGTTGATGTCGCGAACATCGTGGTTCCCCTCCATACGAGAGATGTGGCGTGGCTCACGGTGCCGTCCAAGGCAGAGGTGGTTTCGACCCTTACAGGGAAGGCGATTCGGTATCCCGCCCGCCTGGTCCGGACGGAGGGACGGATTGATCCTGGTTCCCGGATGCTCCATGCCGTGTTGCAGGTCGAGCGCCCGTACCATTTTACCCCACCCTTGGAGAATGGTGATTTCGTTACGGCCCGTATCGTAGGAAAGATCGGAGAGGGGTTTTGGATCTCCGCGAAGGCCGAACGGGACGGGAAGGTCTGGATTGCCCGGGAGGGGAAGCTACGGATACGAAAGGTTACGGTTCTCTATCGTAAAAAAGACACGGTTTTCGTTTCCGGCCTCCGGGATGGGGATTCGGTGATTACCACCTCCCTCTTTGCCGTGACGGACGGCATGAAAATCCGCGTGAGGAAGAACGGGAAGAAATGAAGAAAGCCATTCAATGGATGGTGGATAACCCCGTTTCTGCCAATCTCCTGCTGGTGTTCATCATCGGTTTCGGTATCCTTCAGGCCCTTTCTATCAAGAAAGAGGTCTTTCCTGAGTATTCCCTCGACATGATTTCAGTCACGGTTCCCTACCGGGGGGCCACGCCGACCGACGTGGAGGAGGCGATCTGCACCCGGATCGAGGAGGAAATCAGCGGCCTGGACGGGATAAAACGGATTACCTCCACGGCCCGGGAGGGGATCGGGACGGTCCTGGTAGAGGTTCAGAAGGGATACGATGCCAAGAAGCTGAGAGATGACGTTAAGAGCGCTGTGGACCGTATAACGAATTTTCCTAAGGACATCGACCTGCCCGTCGTGACTGAGGTTTCCCGAAAACGTGAGGTCCTGAAGGTTGTGCTCTACGGAGACGTGGGTGAGCGTGACCTAAAACGGGCTGGAGAGAGGTTGAGAGATGACCTGGCTTCCCTGAAGGGGATCTCCCTGGTGACGCTGGACGCCGTCCGACCCTATGAGGTTTCCATCGAAGTTCCGGAGAAGATGCTGGAAAAATATAACCTCACGCTTCCCCGTATCGCCGCCATTGTGGCGGAAAACTGCCGCGACATCCCGGCGGGAAAGATCCGCCAGAAAGGGGAGGAAATCCTGGTCCGGACCAAAGGGCTGAAATACACCCGAAAGGATTTCATGGACATCCCCATGGTCCGTGATCCGGCCGGGGGTTACGTGCGCCTTTCCGATATCGCGAATATCGTAGACGGCTTCGAGGAAACCGATGCCGCCACCTATTTCGACGGGCGACTTGCCATCCTCTTGAAGGTGTATCGGATCGGGGAGCAATCGGCCTTGGACATTGAAAAGGTGGTCAAGGGTCAACTGCCCCGTTTGTCAAAGACCTTGCCGAACGGGATTCACTTGCAGATCACGAACAACCGGGCCGAGATTCTACGGGACCGCCTCAACCTTCTGTTTCGCAACGGGAAGTATGGACTTATTCTGGTGGTTCTTCTCCTCGCCATGTTCCTGGAGCTGCGGCTTGCGTTGTGGGTTGCCATGGGGATTCCTGTTGCCTTCTTCGGGTCGTTCATCTTGCTTCCCTATTTTGGTGTGTCCGTCAATATGGTTTCTCTGTTTGCCTTCATTATCTGTTTGGGGATCGTGGTGGACGACGCCATCATTGTCGGTGAGCATATCTTTACCAAGATCCAGAACGGTGTTCCCCGCAAGCAGGCCGCCGTGG
>JAOZMY010000123.1:0-2106 GCA_029934085.1 bacterium
CCTCCAACGTCGCTTGGTCTACACTCACAGGTTTGGCTTCTGCCATGATTGAATCTCCTTTCAAATTAAATTCTTTTCTTCCAGTCTCGGCGTCCTTCTAATTGGCCGCCATAAAATCGTTAATGAGTTCTTTCGTCAGTTTAATGGAATCCGGATGCCGCATGATCAGGATATCCGCCCCCGCCAACAACAACAGCATGGCGGTAATGCACTCGATGATAACCGCTCGCTTCTTGGGATCACCCATCAAGGGGTCTTCTTCAGGCGTCAGCTTCGCTTCCTTGGACTTCCAAACCTCTTTCGCCATGTTGTTGATCATCGGGAATTGAAGCCTCTCGTCTTCCTGAGTCAAGGCTGCCAGCATGAGGCGCTCCATCACCGAGTAGGAATATTCAATTCCGTATCCAAGACCACCCGTCGTAGGATCAATAATGATTTTTTCATCCGAAACACCCAGGTTCCCCAACAGGATATTCATCTGTTTGGCCAGGTTGATATCGATCGGTGAAGAGGAGATACATGTATGCTCATAAGCGATGATACTTCCACCTATCTGCTTGTGATCACCCTCTTCCACGGGGCCAATGGCCAGGTTCTTTCCATGCGTCTTTTCGCAGATGAGCTTCAAAACCTCGGTATCTTTCTCATGGCTGGCCGTTCCCCAAACGATCAGAGGCGTGCCATTAATCGCGTCCAAAACCTTTAAGACCGTATCTGCCGCTTGTTCCGCAGGGATATCTTTGTCATTAGGATCCGTGCCAACCATCTGAATGCAGATCATTTCTGCGCCGTAATCCTCGACACACTTCTTCGCCCAGGCCGCCGGATCGTTCACCACGTCTTTGAACGGCTCCAGGGCATGTTCGGGCCAGTCTTCCGGCTCCATGTCCCAGATCTCCATTGCAATCCTCGGGGGATTGGGACGCTCGCCTTCAAAAAGATAAAACGGCAGAGAAGTTTCTCCTCCCACCGTTACGGCTTTATCTCCAACCCCCAAGGTGATCGTGCGAATCGCACCCTTGTAGGTTCTTTTCGGTATTTCAATCGCCACTGTTATCCTCCTTTTCTCTCAAACAAAAATTAACAGAAATCCCTTCTTATGCGGGATTCTTCCTCTTTTCACTTCCATACCAAGAATTGCTGTACCAATAACGCTCTGCCGTCTGGAGATATTTCAACCGCCATTCACGGTTAAACAGCCTTTCCCGCCAATCGATCTTCTCTTTTCCGGGCTCTGTTTCCCCAGGCTCAAACGTATCAGCAAGAACCTTTACCTTTGTGCCATCTGGGAGTTCCTTTTCTTCATACTTGTATTCTGCCATCGACATGCCTCCTTTGTTTTATTTTAGAATTATACACTTAAATTTCAATCAACTCCCTATAACAGGAAGTTCACTGTTTTTCAAGTCTAAATTTTCACAAAATTATAATTTATCATGGGATCCACGTCTCAAAAATCTTATTAGCCTCCACCACGGCGGGGGTATCGTCCGGAAGCTGAATCGTCGGTTTCCCTTCCAGATCGAAGTCGGCAATGGTCTCATCCGCCGGCAAAACACCCGCGAGTTTCAACCCAATTTTTTCCACCAATTCCGCCATTTTCGGATCGAATTCCCCCTGAACTCGGTTGACGATCAGAGCAAGGTCCTTGATATTCAGGCCCAATTCTCTCACAACTTCCAAAATCCTTCCGGCCGTTCTGATCCCCCGAACCGTCGGATCAGAAACCACGAAGAGCAAGTCCACATTCTGTGTCGTCAAACGACTCAGATGCTCCATTCCTGCCTCGTTGTCAATGACAACAAATTTGTAATTTTCCGTCAAGACATCGATGTATCTCCTTGCGAGGGAATTGGCCGCGCAGTAACACCCCGGTCCCTCGGGGCGTCCCATGACGATGAGGTCGTAGTCCTTCTGTTCGATGACGGCCTGTTGAACCTGCATTTCAAACCAGACATCCTTCGTCATGCCCACGGGCACGTCTCTCTTCATCTGCTCCCGGGCATCGCCGATGGTTTTGTAAACTTCGACTCCCAGGACCTCGTGGAGATTGGCGTTGGCATCCGCATCCACCGCCAAGATTGGCTTCTTTCCTTTTTTCACGAG
>JAOZMY010000123.1:2206-5254 GCA_029934085.1 bacterium
GCCTCTTTCAACAAGTCCTTGGAGAAGGACAACAGCCGCGCACCCAGCAAAGAACCGTTTCCAACAAACATGAACTTTTCGTCGGGGATGTCCGGGAGAAGGCCAATCATCTTAGCCGCCTCCAGGTCGATGTAATGCCCGAATCCACCGGCGATAATGACACGGTCAAGGTCATTAAAGGTCATATCCGCCTGATCCAGCAGAACCTTACAACCAGCGTAGATTGCTCCCTTGGCACGGATCAAGTTGTCGATATCGATCTCCGTCAAGGTGATGTCCTGGTCGACGGCATTCTCCTCCGCCCATGAAAGGACGTACTCATAACCGTCTTCCCCTTTCCTGACCCGATTGGTTGGAAGGTCATGCCGGAACTTTCCATTTTGATCCAGGGCCCCCGTTTCCAGAAGCTCGGCAACCGTATAAATCAACCCGGATCCACAGATTCCCTTGGCCTTGGCACGACCTATCGTTATCAACATAGGTTCATACGTGGCAGGATTGATCCTCACCTGTTCAATGGCCCCACGCGTCGCACGCATTCCAAACTTGATGCCCCCACCTTCAAAGGCAGGACCCGCGGAACAGGAGGCGCTCATCAGCCAGTCCTTGTTCCCAAGGACGATCTCACCGTTGGTCCCAATGTCCATGAAGAGGGTGAGATCCTCCCGCTGGAAAATTCCCGATCCCAACACACCCGAGACGATGTCCCCCCCGATGTAGCTGGCCACCATGGGGAAGATATAGATATGAACGTGTTCGTCCAGCTCAATTCCCGCATTGATGGCACGCACGGGTGGCAAAAAGTTGGCCGTTGGAACATACGGGTCTTCTCGCAGGTATTTGGGATTCAGTCCCAGAAAGAGCTGCGTCATAGTAGTATTGCCCGCGATGACCATGTGTGAGATGTATTTCCGCTCCACGTTCGCCATCTTGAGAAGTTCCTTGATGATTTTATTAATGGAGCGGACCACCACTTCCTGGAGTCTTTCGAGACCACCTGGTTTCAATGCATAAACGATTCGGCTGATGACATCCTCCCCGTAACTGATCTGGGGATTGTAGTCCGAGGCGATAGCCAAGGTATAACGCTCCGCCCCGTCCACATCCAGTCCCGGACACCCGAAGACCTTACATTCGTGGAGATTGAGCAACTGGCCGAAAATCGTCGTGGTCCCGATATCGATGACGACAGAATAATTTTCTTCCGAGGTGTTTCCCGGCTCCAGGTTGATGAGCTTGTATCCCTTGCGTGTCAATACCATGGTCACCGTAACCTTCCAGTCCGCGTCCCTCAAGAGCTGGCTCATCTTTTTAATCATACGGAAATCCGCCGAAATCCTCTCAAAGCCATACTCCTGCTTCAAGTGCCGGTAGATCCGCGCCAAGTCGCTCATATTGTCCTCCTTTGTCGGAGGCGTCAACTCAAGATACCGCTTGAAGACCGTCGGATCGATGGTCCATCCCTGCACCAACTGGTTGATATCCTGAGGGGACAATACCCGCGCAAATCCCGCGCGTTCCCGTCTCAATACCGTACGATCGATCTGAGACTCGATGGGTATCTCCACAACGATATCCGTGGTCGGTTTCGTCATACACGCCAGGCGATAACCCTTTTCTATCTCCCACTTCTGAAGCTGTGGCATGGGAGGAAGGGTCGTCTCTCCCTTGACAATTTTAACCTTGCACTTCCCGCAAGTTCCACTTCCACCACACGAGGCATTGATATGGACACCCGCAGACATGGCTCCCTGTAAAATCGTTTCGTCTGGGGATAATTCAATCTCTCTCCCGGACGGTTCAAAACGCACTTTATACCCCATAAACACTTCTCCTTACATATTTTTGGGAATATTCGACTTTAAGCTTAGGTAGAAAAAACTACTTCAAACAGCTCCCGCTCCGCTCTCTGCTCCTTTTGCCCTATTTCTAAACACACGTTAGAAAATCCTATTTTATCTCTCTATGTTTGTCAAGAACTATTTTAAATTGGATTGGGCAAGGCATCTACCACCCAGTCTAATGCAACGAGGCGAGAGTTCCTTCATCATCAAATCTCATCTCGGTGTAATCAGTCAACCTCTGAACCTTTGGATTTTCTTCCACGTCCTTTTCCAGACCTTCCGAAACGGAAAGCGTCTCCAGAGAGAGGGTATTCTTTATCTGAACAACCCTCAACTCAGAAAGGGGCTTTAGGCCCAGCGTTTTCAAAGCCACTTCAATGGCCTCGCGATCCGTTGAAAATGAAAGGGGTAACGCCGCCTTCTCCGGGGACAGGGCCGTAATACAGTTGACCGCAGTCTTGTTCATATCGATCTTTTCGACACAACGCTGGGTCGTGAAATCCGCCAGTCCGATCCCCGTGGCGTTTCCCTCCGAGGCCTCCGTCAGATCCCGAACGAAGATGCGTTTGGGATGAGGGTGAATCCAGAAATCTCCAATGAGATCCCGATGGCGACCGATGACCTTGGTATCCATCCCCGTGCCACTGATGTTCTTCCCAATCTCATCGATAATCAACAGATCCAGGTTGTCGAAGGGGATCTTAGCCATCACGTCTTTGGAAAATCTCAACAGCTCTTTCTCCCCCTCTAACATCTCATCCGGGTGAAACGCCTCGATTCGCGTCAGGCGATCCACACCGTTCTCCACGATCCCCAATCCGAACAGCACCGTGCGTTTCTCAATGACCATCCTACCGGCATCCACAATGATGGTCTCCATTCCATGATCCACCGCGGCACGATGATAGACGCTGGCTCCCTTGTGCTTTCCCATACCGATGGCCATCATCTTGAACAGGCCGCTTTCGATCTCACCGTCGAATTTCGTATGGGTCTTGACCCGATTGATCACCACGAGGGCATCTGCCTCATAGGCGTATTTGTCCAGGTAGACCGGCACACCCCGTTCCGTCACCCCGACCTCCACCACGTCCATGGAAGCAAGGATCGGCACACCCATCGTTTCCTCTGTGATGCCGTAATGTTTCAAGATGGAAAGCTGGCCCTCTGGCGTCGCCCCTCCGTGGCTCCCCATGGCGGGATA
>JAOZMY010000044.1:0-17007 GCA_029934085.1 bacterium
ATCCAGATTTCCGGGCGGTAACCCCGCTCGGAGGTTGTGACATCCACCGCCCCCGGTATTTTTTCGATCATTGCCTTGAGCTTGTGGGCGATCTCTGTGATGGTCTTGGAGTTACTTCCCAAGACTTCGAGGGCGATGGGTTTTCGTCCACCCCCGAAGAAGAGCTTCTCCACGGGACTGACCACCTGGACGCCCAGGTATTTAATCCCCGGTATCTTCTCGATATCCTTTCGAACCACGTTGGCGATCTCCTTGACGGAGCGTTTGCGCTGACCCTTGGGCACCAGCTTCACGCCGACACGTCCCACGTAGCTCCCTTCCTCGAATCCAAGCGCCGTGGCTACCCCCTCGCGACTCTGCCCAATGAGGGCGTAGTAACTTTCTTTTTCCGGTATTTCCCTCTCGAAGATTTTCATAATTTTCTTGGCCACCTTTTCCGTGTTCTCGAGCCGGGTGCCTTCCTTCATCCTGAAATTGATTTCCATGTCGCCGGAGTCGATGCTCGGAATAAATTCAGAGCCGGTGAATCTCAAGAGGTTCATGGAGATACCGAAAATGATGATACCCACGAGAATAATGAGCCAGCGATGGGAGAGAGAGAACGAGAGTATGGCGGTATAGATGTTCTCAAAAAAGATCAGGATTTTCTCACCCAACGTAAAGAGGAGGGAGAAGAGGTTTTTCTTCCTCTTCTTGCTGCCCTGATCGAGCCAGGCGGAACTCAGCATGGGGGTCAGCGTCAATGAGGTGAATAGGGAACCCAAGAGTGTTATTGTAACAACCGCGGCAAGCTGGTGGAAGATAATTCCGCTGATGCCTTTGACGAAGATGAGAGGGATAAAGACGACGACCGTGGTCAGAGTGGATGCGGAGATGGCCAGACCCACCTCGGAGGCCCCAAAAACTGAAGCTGAATGGGGAGATTCCCCCTCCTCGATATGCCGCATGATGTTTTCGAGGACGACGATGGCGTTGTCCACCACCATCCCGATGGCGATGGAGAGGCTCATAATGGAAATGATATTGATTGTGTAGTCGAATACGTAGAGAAAGATGAAGGCGATGATCAGGGAGAAGGGGATGGTCAGGGTGATGATCAGGCTGGAGCGGACCTTCCTGAGAAAGAGGAGGGTGATGATGATGACGAGGAGGCCGCCAAAATAGACCGTTTTGGAAAGATCCCGGATGGAGTTTCGGATGTCCCGCGCGGAGTCGATAATGATCTTGATTCTGACATCTTTGGGAATCCTTTTTTGGATGTTTCTGAGTTTTTTCATGACGGCATCCACGACTTCCACCGTGTTGGCTTCAGACTGCTTCTGGATCATCAGGACTATACCGGGACACCCATCTTCCCACGCCTTTTCAATCTGCTCCTTGAAGCTGTCCTGGATGGTGGCGACATCCCGGAGATAGAGTATGTGACCCTTGTGTTGCCCGATGACGAGCTTGTTCAGTTCCTTAGGGTCCTTGAACCTTCCCACGATTCTCAGGTTGAAATCAAAACGGCCTGTTTTGAGGTTTCCCGCGGGAAGGTTGATATTTTCCGCTTTCAGGATGGCCTTGAGTTTCTGCACGGAGATGTTGTAGGCCTCCAGTTTATCCTTGTGGAGGAAGACGTTGATTTGCCTTTCCAAACCCGCCCGGAGGATAACCGTTCCCACGCCGGGCACCCGCTTCAACGGGTCGGCGATCATCTTATCGGTGATCTGATAGAGTTGCGGGTAGCTTTCCGTGGCCGTGATGGCAGCGATGACAATGGGGAAGCTGGAGCTGCTGAACTTAAAGATTAGGCTCTTTTCCACGTCGTCCGGCAGACGGGGCTTGGCGAGGTCCACCTTGTCGCGAACGTCATTGGAGGCGGTATCGAGGTTGGTCCCCCACTTGAAGGTGCAGTTGACCACCGATAGATTGTCCTTGGAAATGGAAGAGATCTTGTCCAGGTTGTTGACGGTGGTCAGTTCGTCTTCAAGGTATTTGGTCACATTCGATTCAACGTCGGAGGCGTTAGCGCCGGGATAAAAGGTAATGACGCTGATCACAGGAGGGGTGATTTTGGGAAGCATGTCGAGCTTCAGGCGCTTGAGGCAGAGGATTCCGAAGATGAGAATAGCGAGAAAGATCATGGTGATGGTAACGCGCCGTCGGACGGAAAATTCCGGGAGTTTCATTCGTTGTGTTCCCCCCCGACGATTTCGATCTTGGTCCCGGTTCTCAAGCGCGTATTTCCCACCGTGACTACCTTGTCACCTTGCTGGAGTCCCTTGACGATTTGAACAAGGTTTCCTTCGGTGATCCCGGTTTCAAGGTTTACTTTTTTAACGGTCTTGCCCTCGACTTTGAAGGCGTAGAAGACACCGGTTCCAGGGATCTTGAGCATGGCGCTTCTGGGAATGACCAGGCCTTGGATCCTTTTGGTTTTGATCTGCACGTGAGCGAACATTCCTGCGCGGAGCTTTTGCCCCGGATTGTCCAGCTCGATTTCGACGGTAAAATTCCGTGTGACAGGGTCCACATCCGGATAGATCTTGGTTATTTTGCCCGTGAAGGTCTTTTCCGGGAAGGCATCAAATTTCATAATGGCCTCTGCAAGGAGGTGAACGGCTTCCATGTCTCTTTCGGGAACATCCGTGACGACCTTGACCTTGGAGATGTCCATAACAACGAGCAGGGCGGTGGGTGGCATGGTATAGACTCTGTCTCCTGGATCCACGAGACGTTTTGCCACGATGCCGTCAAAGGGTGCGATGAGCTTGGTGTTTTTCAGGTTTGTCAGAGCCATTTCCAAGGCGACCTTTGCCCGCGACACCTTGGCGGCCGTGAGGTCTTTTAAGATCCGCGCCTTGTGATACCCCGCGTTCATGTGATCCCACTTTTGCTTTGCGATGACCTTTTTCTCGTAGAGCCGCTTGTACCGTTTCCAATCTTCCTCGGTTTCTTTCAGGTTTACCTTTGCCTCTTCGTTCGCGAACTGGGCAGCCTTCAGGGCGGCCCTGGCGTTTTTGACTGCGAGTTCATAGTCTTCCGGGTCCAGCTCAATGAGGACGTCCCCCTTGCGGATTCTGTCGCCCTCATCCACATGGATTTTGACGATCTTCCCTGGGATTTTGGGTTTGATGACAACCATGAGGTTGGGTTTCACGGTTCCAACGGAAGAGACCGTGACCCATAGATCCCTCGCTCGAACATCGGTTGTTCTTACGGGAATCGGTTTTTCGGCCTTTTTCTCAGACTGTTTTTCCTGTTTTGCTTTACACCCAGCGCCGGCGATAAAGGTCAGAACGAGGAGTATGGTAAGAAACCTTTTCACAGTAGGTCCTCCTTCAAGGGTTTTCCAATGGCCTTTTCCAAGGCTGCCAAGGCCTTTAGATAATCGATTTTTGCGATGGCCAGGTTGACTTCCGTTCGTAAGAGGAGGGTTTGCGCGTCGATGACGTCTGTTGAGGTGGCAACCTGCTCCTGGTACCGAAGGTTGTTGATTCGGAGATTTTCTTTGGCTTGCTCTACGGAATCCTTGATTGTTTGAATCCGTTTATAGGAAGCCTTTGCGTCGAGGTAGGCGGTTTTGACCTCATGAAGGATCTGTTGCTTCATCTGGCTTTCCAGGATCATGGCCTGCTCCAACCTGGCCTTCTGCGCGTTAACCTGCCATTTTCTCTTGTTCCATTCAAAGATGGACCAGTTTGCCGTAACCAGGACACTGGCCGAGTCTTCCTCGAACGAATTGTCGGTGAGTTCACGATAATTGACACTGAGGGCGATGTGGGGATAGTAGTTGCTTTTGGCAAGCCGCACGGCCGATTTGGCCTGGTTTACTCGGGTCATCAGGCTTTTCAGATCGGGCCTTGACGCGAGCGCCAGGTCCTGAAAGAAGGAGAGTGGCCGGGAGAGGGGGGGCATGGGGAATTCAGTTTCGGGTCGGATGGGAAGATTGATGTCCCGGTTGAGGAGTAGATTCAGGTAGGATTGGGCGATTTTTTTCCCGTTTTTTGCCTTGATGACGTTTAAGCGGGCGTTGGAGAGGGTGACCTTGGACTGGAGGAAGTCGTTGAGCGGAATGATATTTTCGTCGAGGAAGGCCTTCGCCCTTTTCAGGTGATCGGCAAGCTGCTCGGAAAACTTGACGGCGAGGTAATAAACCTTCTGGGCCTTGACCAGCTCGAAGTAGGCGAACTTGATAGCCTCGATGAGGGCCTGGCGATTGTTTTCGAAGCGGGAGGTTTCCCTCTTTGTTTCCAGTTTGGCCAATTTGTATTGCTCCGTTAGGGCGCCTCCGGTAAAAATCGGCTGGATGAGGCTCGTAGTCACAATGGCTGAGTTGCGGTCCGCCTCGGAAACGATGGTGGGAGGCGAGACGAGAGGCCCCATCGGGGTATGGATGGTGATTTCCGGGATATCGATTTTCGTTGGCTTGTCGAGCCAACGATAGGTGCCGTGGACCTGAAGTTTGGGGAAGAAGTCGGCATGGGCTGCCTTCGCCAAATTTTTGGCCCTTTCGATGGAATACTGGGATGCCTTCAATTTCAGGTTCTGTTTCAAGCCGATCTCGATGCACTCATTGAGGGTAAGAAGCGGCGGCTCCTTCGTTAACCCGTTTTGTCCCAGGAAGAGAAATCCCATCAAAAAAAGGAGGGAAAGAGGGTAAAACCTGTGTTTCATTTTCCAACTCCGTTCATAAAAATTTCATAAATGGTCATGACCTTGGACTTAAGAGGCCACTTCGATTTTTCCGTCAACCATTTGAAAAAGAAGGCGTGGCAAAGCCCCCCCCAAGCCTCGGCAAGGTCCTCGGGAGGTAAGGGCTTGAAGATGCCTTTTTCAATTCCTTCTTCAAAAATGTCCTGTAAGGTATTGAGAAAACGTTCATATCTCATCGAGACCTCTTTGTCGAGATCCTTGGCGGGTGCCCATGGAAGGCGACTTTGGTCCCTGAAAAAGATGATAAAGAAATTTCTGTTTTTTTCTATGAGTTCACTCTGGAAAAACAACATGGCCTTGAGCCGTTCCTTGACGTTGATGATGGGGGTAATGTGCTGAAGGACCTTTTCCCTCATTTCGTCGAGATGAGAGATGAGTATCACGGAGTAGAGGGCGTCTTTCCCGGAGAAGAAGTTGTAGATGGTTCCCACGGACAGTTCGGCCTCCAAGGCGATCTCCTGGATTGTGGCGCCTTGGAACCCCCTTTTGGCGAAGACCTTTTCCGCAGCCTTCAGGATCTTCTTCCGCCGCTGGTTTTTTTCACGTTCTTTTCGACGCTGGATCACATCGACGGATCTTTTGTTGATATCTGTATCATTGTTCACTTTATGAACCATGGTTCATATTTAATCCCCATACCCACAAAAGTCAAGAATAAAATTTAGTTTTTCTAAAATTTTTAAGTTTCTCTTTATTTACAAATAGATAGAATACTTTTCTAAATCCAGGTTGATCTTTTGTCTCAAAGTTCCCCTTGACAAGTCGATGGAGAAAGGCCTATAAAATCTCTACGTAAAGGGGGATCATCTTTGGATTGGGATCAATTTAAGGGAACCGATCATCAGACACCAGAGGGTTTCCAGCAGGTAGAGGACGCCTTTCGCCAGGTTAAACAGAAAATGAAAGGACGGCTACCGGGGGGCTGGATTATCCTTGTCATACTTTTGGTTATCTGGCTGGCCAGCGGAATTTATATCGTTGCCCCGGACGAGGCGGGGGTAGTCAAACGTTTCGGTAAATATATTTACACGACGAAACCCGGACCCCACTTTCATCTTCCCTATCCGATAGAGACCGTGATTAAACCTAAAGTCACGGAGGTCAAACGCATTGAGATCGGTTTTCGCACGATTGACCCGGGTCCACCTGCTCGATATCGTAGTGTTCCGAAAGAATCCCTGATGCTGACGGGTGACGAGAACATCGTCGATATGGATCTCATCGTCCAGTATAAGGTTAAAGATCCTGTGGACTATCTTTTCAATGTCTACAACATTCCCAAAACGGTCAAGGACGCGACCGAAGCGGCCATTCGGGAGATCGTGGGTAAGAATAATATCGATGAGATCTTGACGACGGGAAAGTACAAGGTTCAGCAGGATGCGAAAAAACTTTTGCAGGGAATCTTGGATAAATACAAGGCGGGAATCATGGTAGTCGCCGTTCAGCTCCAGGATGTTCACCCGCCTGAACAGGTCATGCAGGCCTTCAAGGATGTGGCGAGCGCGAAAGAGGATAAGATCAAATACATCAACGAGGCCCAGGGTTACCGAAACGATATCATTCCTAAGGCCAAGGGGCAGGCGGAGAAGGTCCTGAATGAGGCCCAGGGATATCTGAAGTCGAAGGTTGCCGAGGCAGAAGGGGATGCCAGCCGTTTCCTCCAGGTGTATGAGCAGTACAAATCGGCCAAAGATATTACGAGGAAGCGCCTCTATATTGAGACCATGGAAAAGGTCCTCCCCAAGGCGAAAAAGATCGTCGTGGATCCCAAAATCGGTGGGAAGGTTTTACCATTGCTACCTCTGGATGAGGTCATGCCTACCACAAAGCCACCAAAACCGTAGACGAGGGATAGTTTGAGAAGCAAATTTGTTGTTATCATTATCATTATACTGATCGCCTTGTTTGGGGTTAATCAGGCCTTTTTTATCGTTGACCAGACGGAACAGGCCATCGTCCTCCAGTTGGGAAAACCCGTGAGAGGTATTCAGGCTCCCGGTCTCTACATGAAGATTCCGTTTGTTCAAAACGTGCTGACCTTTGAAAAACGCGTCCTCGAGTATGATGCGGCCCCGGCCGAGATTCTCTCCTCGGATAAGAAGAACCTCGTGGTGGACAACTATTCCAAATGGCGGATTACCAACCCCCTTGTGTTTTATCAGACGGTACGAAATATCGTCGGGGCGCAATCCAGATTGGATGACATCATCTATTCGCAGCTCAGGGTGATTTTGGGTAAAAACACCTTAACTGAGGTCGTTTCCCTCAAACGGGACGTCATCATGAGGGAAGTCACGGCCCGGTCCAATGCTATCGCGAAGGATTATGGAATTGAGGTCATCGACGTCCGCATTAAACGGGCAGACTTACCTCCCCAGAATGAAAAGCACGTCTATGAGCGGATGCGTGCGGAGCGACAGCGGGAGGCGATGCGTTATCGGTCGGAAGGAAAGGAGATCGAGCTCAGGATTCGAGCCGAGGCCGACAAGGAACGCACGATCATTTTGGCGGAGGCCTATAAAAAATCGGAGACGATCCGAGGTAAGGCTGACGCGATGGCCCTGAAGATATACGCCGATGCCTACATGAAGGATCCAGATTTTTACGCCTTCGTTCGAAGCCTCCAGGCCTACGAATCCGCCTTTGCCAAGGATACGACTTTGGTACTTGTTCCGGATAATTGGTTCTTGAGGTATTTCTCCAAGGCCCCTGAAGCCTTGAAAAAATAGTAAAGTTTTTTACACAGACGGGGTTTCCTTTGAGACAAAGGGCTTTTCCTTTTCGGCTGCCTGATAATGTTCTTTTGGAAATCATAGAGAAAATACACGAGTTGAACCTCAAGAAACCCGGCTTGCAGGAATGGTTTTATTCGGTGATGTGCCTGCTGGATGAACGCGCGGCCGTTCACTTTGGAGACCTGGTCGCGACCTTCCCATCTTCCAACGGAAATCCCCAGAGACTCGAGATCGTTTCATACAAAGAGGGAGAGGTTACCAACCATTCCGATTTCCCCAACGCCTTTGTTGCCTATGCCTACCAGAGCTGTACGGGTAGGAAATCTCCCGAATTGATGGAGATTGAAGCGGAACGATGCCCCGTTGACTCGGGTCTTCCCTATTGTCCGGTGGTGGTCCCGCTCGGGTGTCAAGAATATCATTTTGGGATCTTTGCGGCGGGAAGCTATGACGACAGGGCGATTATCATGCGGAACAGCCGTTTGTTTCAGATGCTCGGGATGGAAATGTCGCGCTTCCTCTTTGCTACGCACATGACCCAGGTTGTTTCTCGGGTCCTTTTCGAGCAAAACGAAGATCCCATGAGCTTTGAGCATCTCCTGACATTTAAGTTCAAATATCTCATAGATAGGATTGATCCTGAGGCGGGTGGAAATATCATGGGAGATGTGATCACGTTGGTCGAGAAGATTCTCATCCAGTTGGCGCTTGAGAAGACGGGGCACAAGCTTGGACAGTCCGCAGCCCTTCTTGGAATAAACAGGAATACCCTCAGGAAGAAGATACAAGTCCTGGGACTTGAAACAAAAGATTCGTAGGGATACTTCTCCTCCCAGCGAGGCGTTTTTCCTCATACCCTTTTACCTTAAAAATCTTCCTTTCTTTCCCCTATTAGTGTTTATTAAAGAAAAAAATATATTTAACAAAATGCAAAATTTGTTGAAAATTGGTGTGTCCTGTGGTATAAAAGGCTGAAAAAGTTAAGAATACCTGGAAATGAAAGGAGGTGAAGTCTTTTCAACCCACATGAATTTATGTCTAATTGGAGGTTGTTATCATGAAGTCTTGGGGTAAATGGAGTAAGATGATCTTAATTTTCGGTCTCGTTTTTGGGCTTCTCATCAGCCTGAATAAGGGGGCTTTTGCGAAAGATGTCATCAAGTTCGGCTGTGCCATGTCTTTTACCGGCAAGAAGAGTCGGACAGGTAAGCTTTACATCGACTCCCTAAAGCTCGCCGCCGAGGCCATAAATAAGTCCGGGGGAATCAAGGTAGGAAACAAGTCCTATAATATCGAAATCAAGTTTTACGATGATAAGAGCGATCCGGCGGAAAGCGCGAAGCTGATTGAAAAACTGGTTACTGAGGACAAGGTGAATTTTCTTCTGGGGCCTTATTCAAGCGGTATCACCATCCCCGACAGTATCGTTGCCCAGCGGTACAAGATTCCCATGGTAGAGGGCGGGGGTGCCTCGGGAAAGATATTCAGCCGTCACAACCCTTACATCTTCGGGACACTACCTGCGGCAGGTCAGTATTTCCGCACGACGCTGGAGATGTTGTTGGGATTCAAGCCAAAGCCCAAGACCATCGCGCTCATCTACGGGGACGACAAATTTGACATCAGCGTGGCCAAAGGTGCCAAGAAGATCGCCGAAAAACTCGGCCTGAAGGTGGTTCTCTATGAGAAGATTTCCGAAGGATCCGCGGATTTCAACACCATCCTCACAAAGGTCAAGGCCAAAGCCCCCGATGCCCTGCTCATGGCGGGTCATACCGAGGGGGGCATCAACCTGGTTCAGCAAGCCAAAGAGCTCAACGTCAACGTCAAGATGATTTCCCTGACGGTGGGGCCTTCCGAGGCAGATTTCAGGAAATCCCTGGGGAAGGATGCCGAGTATATCTTCGGCGTGGCAAGCTGGTCACCTCAGATGAACTTCAAGGGAATTATTTTCAAGAATACCAAGGAGTTCGTCAAGATATTTAAGGAAAGATATAAATACGATCCCGATTATCACAACGCCTCAGCGGTGGCTGAGTTGGCGGTTTTCAAGAGCGCCATTGAAAGGGCGGGAACCCTCGACCCGCAGAAGGTGAGGGATGCCATTGCCAAGACAAAGATCGAGACGATTTACGGACCTGTTGAGTTCAATCCCAACGGTCAGATCAAGGGGAGCAGCGTCGTGCTTCAGATCCAGGGCGGACAGGTCTATCAGGTTTACCCAAAGGGGACCAAGAAGCCCATCTATCCGATGCCAAAATGGAAGGATAGATAAACTTTAGGAAAAAACAAAGGGGGTAAACTTCTTCTTTACCCCCCTTTCTGTTTGTGGTATGAGGGAGCTATCATGCTGCTACAGATCATCGTGAATGGAATCCTGAAAGGTGGTTTGTATGCCCTGATGGCCCTGGGAATGTCTTTAATATGGGGCGTCATGGATATTATCAATATTGCCCATGGCGCCTTTATTATGTTGGGCGCCTATTGCACCTATTGGCTGTTCAACCTGTGGGGTGTGGATCCTTTTATAAGTCTTTTTCTTTCAATTATATTTATGTTTATCATAGGATATGGGATTCAGAGGTATTTGATCAACCTGGTCATTCGTGCGACGATCTTTATCACACTGATTCTTGCCTTCGGGATCGAGATATTTATCAATAACCTCGCCCTGGTCATGTGGACGGCGGACGTGAGGAAGGTTCAGGTTCCTTATGGTGCATCCAATTTTAGTATCGGTTGTGTCACGATTCCCTACGTGAGGCTGGGGGCCTTTTTCATCGCCCTTGTCATTGCCCTTGTGTTCTATTTTGTCCTCAATAAAACGCGGACGGGAAGATCCATCCGGGCGACGGCACAGGACCTTGACGCGGCCCGTCTCGTGGGTGTGGATGTCGCGAAGACATACGCCCTGACCTTTGGGATGGGTGTTGGGGCAGCCGGCGCGGCGGGAACTCTCTGGGCCGTTCTCTTTCCCATCAATCCCATGATGGGAGGGATTTTGACCCTCAAGTCCTTCGTGGTGGTCATCATCGGTGGGCTGGGGACCATGTTTGGTCCCATCATCGGAGGACTGACCCTCGGCGTGGCGGAGGCGCTTGGGAGCAACTGGTTTGGGACCACTTATGAAAATTTCATCAGCTTTACGATTCTCGTGTTGGTTTTGATCTTCTTGCCTAAGGGCATCCTGGGGAAAAGCGAGTGATATGATGGCGCAAAGGGGAGCTACAACCAAAAAACTCATCTTGGGTATCCTGATTATCGCGGGTATCGCCATTCCTTTTTTCTCCGGGAACTTTATTATCCGCTTTTTTACGAACACCTTGATGTTTGCCGTCCTGGCCAGCGCATGGAATATCATTGGGGGATATACGGGATACGCCTCTTTCGGAAATGTGGTTTTCTTGGGGATCGGTGCTTACGTTTCGGCTGTGTTGATGGAAAAGGGCGGGGTTCCTTTCTGGTTGGCCTTTCCCGCTTCCGGCTTTGGAGCGGCGATTTTTGCCGTCCTCATCGGTTTGCCGGTATTAAGACTGAAAGGGCATTACTTTGCCATTGCCACATTGGGTGTGGCCGAGGCCATGAAGGCCTTGGTGGATAACCTTGAAATCACGGAGGGGAACTCTGGGATCTACCTGCCCATGATGAATCTTTCGGTCAAGGCGCAATACATCTTCTTCTATTTCATGATGATGGGGGTGCTGACCCTTACGTTGGTCGTTACATACATCATGCTGAAGAAGAAGCTGGGTTACGGCTTGATCGCTATTCGCGAGGACGAGGAAGCAGCCAACTCTCTTGGGGTCAACGCCACGCTGTTCAAGGTAACCTCTTTCGCATTGAGCGGGTTTTTTTCCGGGTTGGCGGGGAGCCTATACGCCTTCCAACAGGGGTTTATCAAGCCCGAATCCGTATTTGATGTCGGCGTGACGGTCAAAATGATCGTCATGGCTGTTTTTGGCGGAATCGGGAGCCTTCTCGGACCCCTCCTTGGAGCCTTAAGCATTGAGGTTATCTCGGAAATCTTGACGAATTATTTCCTTGTGGCGCACACACTCTTCTTTGGGGCCATTGTCATCCTGGCCATTGTGTTCACACCTAAGGGGATCATGGATATCATCAGTGGCCGAAAGAAGTTCGGGATCAATTATCTCCTGCAAAACATCCGGGATCACAGGGTTTAGGGGATACAGTCGATGGTGATTTTGGAGGGAAAGGGATTAACCAAGGAGTTCGGGGGGCTCAAGGCCGTCAGTGAGGTCGATTTCGTCCTGAACAAGGGGGAAATCCTTGGTCTCATTGGCCCCAATGGGGCGGGGAAGACGACCATTATCAATATGATTTCCGGGACCTATCCACCCACGCATGGGCGCGTTATCTACAAGGGAATGGATATCACGGGAAAGAAGCCCTATAAGATCGGCAGGATGGGTATTAGCCGAACCTACCAGATCGTGAAACCCTTTCCTGGGATGACAGTCAGGGAAAACGTCTCGGTTGGGGCTATGTTCGGGGCCCAGGGGAAAGACCTTAGCGCCAAAGAAGCAATTGAAAAGGCGGAAGAGGTTCTCGAATTCGTCGGTCTGCAGGATATGGCAGAGAACCGAGCGGACGATCTGAACGTGGCCTCACGAAAGCGCCTTGAAATGGCGAAGGCCCTCGCCATGGGGCCTGAAGTCATCCTTTTCGATGAGGTCATGGCAGGCCTCAATTTTTCGGAAGTCGATAAAGCAGTAGAGCTCATTCAAAAGATCCGGGACGAGGGGATTAGTATTCTTGTCATTGAGCATGTCATGCGGGCCATCAAGGGGGTCTCGGACAGGATTTTTGTGCTCCATCACGGGGCGAAGATTGCCGACGGAACCCCAGAAGAGGTTCTCAACGACGAACATGTGATCAAGGCCTACCTGGGGCGGAGATACAAGGAACTGGTGCAGTAGGGGGCGATATGTTTCTGGAAGTCAAGAATCTGAACGTCGGTTATGGAGATGTCCAGGTTCTGTGGGATGTGAGTTTCAGTGTTGAGAAGGGGATGATCGTCTCCCTGGTAGGGGCCAACGGCGCAGGAAAGACCACCTTGCTGAAGACCATCTCTGGCCTCATTCGTCCCATGAGCGGGGAGATTCTCTTTGACGGAAAACCCCTGACGCACCTTTCTTCGAAGGAAATCGTTGGGATGGGTATCGTGCATATCCCCGAGGGGCGCCGCCTCTTTCCCGAAATGACGGTGGAGGAAAATCTCCTCATGGGGGCCTTTCGTCGGGGGAAGGATCCGAAAATTCGTGAAGACCTTGAGAGGATCTACGGCATTTTCCCCAGGCTGAATGAACGAAGAAAGCAGAAAGCTGGCAGCCTCTCCGGTGGCGAACAACAGATGTGCGCCATGGCGCGAGGGCTCATGGGGAATCCAAAGCTTTTGCTGGTGGACGAGATGTCCCTTGGGCTGGCCCCCCTGATCGTGGATGACCTGATCGATATCGTCAAGGAGATCCATAAACAGGGCACGACCGTTTTTATTGTAGAACAGGACGTTCATCTGGCCCTCTCCAATTCCGATTATGGCTACGTGCTTGCCACGGGGCACATCATGATGGAAGGCCCTTCTCAGGAGCTCTTGAACAACAAACAGATCAAGGAGGTCTTCCTGGGACTTTAGGGAACCAGGCCTGAGATCCGGACCGGAGGGGTTGAATATTCGAAGAATGTCGTTACGTGGTGACCGAGATGCTTAAATGGATTTTAGTTGGTTTCATGGGGGGTGGAGTTGTTTCCGCCCTCCTTTTTTATTTTCTCGTGGGAAGAAAGTCTCGGCGGGAGCTGGAGAGGGCACGCTCCGAGAGAGACTTACTCGCTACGCAAGCTCACCAATTAAGCGTGGAGTTAAAAGAGAAGGAACGACAGCTCCTCGAGGTCTCCCAGGAGAAGGCCGCGGCTGTTCAGAAATCGCTGGAAATCCCCAAGCTCGAAGAGAAAATCCGGGCGTTGGAGGAGGAAAACAGCGCTTATTTGAAAGAGGTATCCGACCTCCGAACCAAATACGCGGAACTGCTCGCAACGTGGAAGGAATCGCAGAAGGCGTGGGAAGAAAAGTTTACCCTCCTCAAAGAGGCGGAGAAAAAGCTCGGGAACGCCTTCGAGGTCCTTTCGGCCAAGGCGCTGAGAAGCAGCCAAAGGGATTTCCTGAGAGAGGCACAGGCGACCCTGGAGAAGTTTCATCAGAAGGCAACGGGGGAACTGGAGAAGAGAAAACAAGCCGTGGGAGAATTGGTCAGGCCGATTCAGGAAATGCTCGTGAAATACGAGCACCAGGTCCAGGAGATGGAGAAGGCGAGACGAGAGGCATACGGTGGGTTAAAGGCCCAGGTCCAATCTCTCCTCGTCAGCCAGCAGAAACTGCAGGCCGAGACGGGAAATCTTGTGAGGGCCCTGAGAACGCCGCATGTTAGGGGTCGTTGGGGGGAGATCACGCTCAAACGAGTGGCAGAGCTTGCCGGAATGGTGGAGTACTGTGATTTTTACGAGCAGGAGGATCTGACAACCTCGGAAGGTCATCTCCGCCCCGACATGATCGTGCGCCTTCCCGGTGGGAAACAGATTGTCGTGGACGCTAAGGTTCCCTTGATGGCCTACTTGGAAGCGATGGAGAGTGAGGATGAGTCGGAGCGAAAGGCCCACCTAAAGGATCACGCCCGACAGGTTCAAACCCATATCACGAAGCTGGCCAACAAGGCCTATTGGGATCAGTTTTCGCCGACCCCTGAGTTTGTCATACTCTTTATCCCGGGAGAGAACTTTTTCAGCGCGGCCCTGGAACAGACCCCCAACCTGATCGAGGAAGGGGTCCAAAAAGGGGTCATCCTTGCCACCCCTACCACCCTCATTTCCCTTCTCAAAGCCGTTTCCTACGGATGGCGCCAGGAAAAGATGGCGGAGAACGCCCAGGCCATCAGTGACCTCGGAAAAGCCTTGCATGAACGTATCGTTAAATTCACCGGTCATTTGAACGACCTGGGACGGCATTTGGGGCGAAGTATCCAGTCCTATAACAAGGCGGTTGGCTCACTCGAGAGCCGGGTTCTCCCCGCCGCACGGAGGTTCAAAGAGATGGGGATTGGATCAAAAGGAAAGTTGGAAAACCTCACGAAAGTGGAACACATTCCACGTTCTCTGGTGATCGAGGAAGAGGAAGAAGGCTGAAGCCCCCCTGTTTCGCGAGGTAAATCGAACCAGATAGAAGGATCACGAGATTTTGCGGGACAGATTACTTAATCGCCCAAAACTTAAGCCTTACTTTTAGAATTCTATCGTCTTTTTATCGATAAATGTGTATACTTATTTCATGCTACCGGAAAAGGTGAAAAGGCTCCGCGGACAGCTTGCCCTGGTTTGGATGTTCGTCCCCCTGGGGCTCTTTTTTCTCCTGTCCCAGTTTTATCGAACCTCCTCCGCGGTCATTGCCATCGATTTGATGCGCGATCTCCGGCTCAACGCGGAGACCCTGGGGCTTTTGAGCTCCATATTTTTTTACGCCTTCGCCCTGGTTCAACTCCCGATGGGGGCGGCGATGGACCTCTTCGGGGCCAAAAGGATTCTGGTTCTCCTGGCCCTGATCGGATTTGCCGGCGCGGTCCTCTTTGCCAGCGCGCGAAACCTCGGGATGGCCTTGGCGGGGAGGGCCCTCATCGGGATCGGTATGGCCTGTGGGCTTATGGGAACATTGAAACTGCTTGTCAACTGGTACCCAGAAAACGCCTTCGGCACCGCTTCCGGAATGATCCTTTCCGTGGGAACCCTTGGAGTCATCGCGGCCACGGCCCCGCTGGCAGAGGTGGTGGCCAGGGTAGGGTGGCGCACCGCCTTTTACGGGATGGCTGCGTGCCACCTTGCCATTGTCGTCTGGATCATCTTGAAGGTGCGCGAGGCTCCGGAGGGAACGCCGCACAGGGGTACGGCGGCGGCAAAGGAAATTACCCGTGAAGTTGCCTCCATGCGGGACTTCCTCCTCGTTTTCAAACATCCGAGTTTCTGGTTGATCTCAGCCACAACCTTTGTGCGCTATGGCACGTATGTGGCCATTTCAGGATTGTGGGCGGGACCTTTCCTGAGAAAGGTTCATCAATTTTCCCTGATTAAGTCGGGGGATTATCTCTTGGCTTTTCCCCTCGGCTTTGTCCTGGGGGGTCCTATCATCGGTTATATATCCGACAAGATCCTGAAAAGTCGCCAGCGTGTTGTTCTGTTCGGCATGATGGGTTACAGCATTATGATGCTCCCCCTCTGTGTCGCCGCTCAGTCCGTTCCGGACTGGGTCTTACTTGCCTCTTTTGCCGGGATGGGCTTTTTTACCTCCTCGGGCGGAATCATGTATGCAAACATCAAAGAGCTGCTTCCGAAGCGCATCTCCGGTCTTGCCATGACGGGGGTGAACTTTTTCACCATGATGGGGGCGGCCACCTTTCAGCATGGTATCGGGGCGTTTATCAAGCGCATTTCCGGCACCACGGTCCTGACGCCACAGGCCTTTTCATGGGGATTTAGACTCTGTTTCGTAGCCTCACTCATAGGGGTTATTTGTTATTTCTTCGTCAAGGAAGCGGGAGTTACGAGAAACGCCGGCAATGAAGGAGCTATCATTGAATAGATGGGATACCGAGAGGCTTTCCAGTTATAAGAGGCGCGTGCGCGTGGCGTTGGGGGAGGCACCGCCGGACAAGATCTTCATCAACGGAAGGATCCTGAACGTCTTCACCGGTGAGATTCTCGCGCAGGATATGGCGGTTTCCGGGGATCGTATCGCCTATGTTCAAAACCGAGCGGATCACCCTCCTATCGGAAAGGAAACGGAGGTTTATGACCTGAAAGGGAGGATTATCGTTCCAGGTTATTTTGATCCCCACGCGCATACAGACCTCTTCTACACCCCCTGGGAGTTTGCCCGTTCGGTGGTTGCCACGGGAACAACCGCCGTCTTCTCCGATTCCCACGACATGGCCAACGGCCTTGGGATGGAGGGATTTATCAAGGTTCTTGAGCTATCCGAGGTCTTCCCCCTCCGTTTTTTAAGCGGTGTTCCGCTGGCTTCGCCTCCATACCCGGTCGAAGGGGAGGATCTGTATGATTTGTCGAAGGTGCGGAAGCTCTTAAAGCTGGGAAAGATTATACGAAGCGGAAGCGAGCTTACCCCGTGGGTCAAGGTTATTCGGGAGGATGAAACTACCCTCAAAAAGCTCTATACTGTGCGCAAGACGACGGGAAGACTCGAGGGGCATACGGTTGGGGCAAAGGGGAGAAAACTCGGTGCCCTTGTGGCGTCGGGCATTACCTCCTGCCATGAGGCCATAACCCCGGAGGACGTGGAGGAAAGGCTCAGGTTAGGGCTGTATGTCATGATTCGCCAGGGATCGATTCGCAAGGAATTCGAGCTCCTTCATCCCTTTTTCAAGAGTTATCATCCAAGGATCATGCTGACACCGGATGGACTGTTCGCGGATGAAATCGTCGAAAACGGTTATATGAACTATGTCCTTGAAGAGGCGATCAGATATGGGGCGGATCCCGTGTCCGTCATTCG
>JAOZMY010000044.1:17107-18272 GCA_029934085.1 bacterium
TGGACGTCATGAAAATCGCCCTGATTCACCGTAGGGGACCAGACGCGGGAATGGGGATAGGATACGTCCACGGCTTTGGCCTGGACAAAGAGACACAGATAGCCTCCACCGTGGCCCACGAGGCCCACAATCTGATGGTCATGGGGGCCGATGATGCAGAAATGGCAATAGCCGCCAATGAGGTTGTGGAGATGGAGGGCGGGATCGTCATCCGATCCGGCGGGAAGACCCTTTATCGCTGGCCCTTGCCCGTGGGGGGGATGATGAGCAGTCAATCTATGGAAGAGATAGCAAGGGCGTTGCGTGACCTCCGGGGGATCCTACGGGATCAGGGATCGAAGCTTCCCGATCCTGTCTGGACCTATGGGTTTCTCTCCTTTACCTCCATTCTCCGCCTACGGATTACCATCTCCGGGGTCTACGATGTGCAAAAAGGGGTTATCCTCTACAACGCGAAGGCATAGGTCCTCGGAAACGTGGGGCGTTTTCTTTCCGTTGTCGCCTCTCTTTTAACACCGTTGAAGCAATAATCTCAAACCTCGAAATCTGAATGAAGCAATCGATATGAAATGGGTTTTACGGATTTCCATGCGGTTGACGCGTGTTCCGCATGCCACAGGTCGTAGTGCTTTTGAAGGTTCAGCCAGAACTCGGGAGAGGTGCCAAAGGCGCGGGAGAGACGTAATGCCAAGTCAGGACTTATAGATCCTTTCCCGTTAACGATTTTCGAGAGGGTTTTTCTGGATACCCCTATGGTTTCCGCCAAATGGGTGATGGTAAGACCCAGGGGTTTCAGGTAGTCTTCACGGATGATTCTGCCGGGATGAATCGGCCGTCTTTTCATTTCCGTCATGTTCTTGCTCCTTGAAGGAAGATCGAGATAATCGACATCAAAGGCGTGTCCTTTGGTGAAAGAGAAGAAAATCCATCTCTTTTCAGAGACCTCTACGATATATCGTTCTTTTTTGTTACCAGAGGCTGTCTGAAGGTTTGAATTGGGGTACTCCATGTCTCTTAGCCTAAAGGCCGCGTGAAGCCGGTCGAGGACCCGTTCGAGCCGGCCTACGTCCTCTTGTTCGATATTCTCATGTGACCCCGTGTAGAAGAATGTTTCGAGTCCTTTGTGTTTGAATGATTTTATCATCAAAAAATCATTTTAGGAGGC
>JAOZMY010000124.1 GCA_029934085.1 bacterium
CAGCTGAGAAAGGATCTCGAGACTTTTGTGGAAAATCTTATAAAAAATGAACTTGTATTCCTTGGGGTCAGGCTTGACTTTTTTTAAATGTTAGGTTAGAAAACCTCTATGGCCCGCAAACCTCGTATCCATTATCCTGGTGCGACGTATCATGTCATCTTGAGAGGTAACGCTAACCAGGACATCTTTTTCTCATCTGCAGACTATTCGCGGCTCTCTTTTCTTCTTCAAGAAGGTGTTGAGAGGTTTCACCATAGAATCCATGCCTTCTGTTTTATGACCAACCATGTTCATCTGATCATCCAGGTGGCGGATATCCCTTTATCCAAGATTGTCCAGAATTTCAGCTTCCGCTATACGCGATACATCAACAAAAGGGAGAAGAGGACCGGGCACTTGTTCCAGGGACGATACAAGGCGATCTTGGTCGATGCCGATGCCTACCTTCTCCAACTGGTGCGATATATTCACTACAATCCCGTCCGCGCCATGATGGTAGATGATTGCCTGAAGTACCCGTGGTCTTCTCATAGGGCTTATATGGGTTATGTGTTTATTCCCTGGCTGTTCACAGATTGGATCTTGGGACAATTCTCGGAAGACAGGGAGAGGGCAAGGGAGCTCTTTGCTGAATTTATGGATGAAAAGAGGGAAATGACGTTTCGTCCGGAATTTTCCGTAGGTGTCCAGGGTAGGTTGCTTGGGGATGAATATTTTATCGAAAGAGCTCTAAAAAAAACGGAGGAGAAATTACAGGCCGGTTATGGCTTGGGGGATGTTGTGGCAGAGGTGTGCCGAGTTTACGGTATCGATGAGGAAGAGTTGAAGCTTCCCTTGAAACGCCATGATCTTGCCGAGGCGAGAGCCATGGCGGCGTTGGTCGTGTTGGAGTCTGGGCATTTGAAATTGGTGGAGCTCGCAGAGTATTTAAACAGGGACATCTCGGGCTTGAGCCAGGGGGCCAGACGGTTGGGGGAGAGAATGATCAGGGATGAGGTTCTTCGTAACAGTCTGAAAGCTGTTCGGGAAGCACTTGGTAAGGTAAAATCTCAAGATGTCAAGCCTGACCCCGATGTGGGGGCTTGACATATGTGTGATTTGTAATAGGCTTGAAAAAAGAAATAAATAAAAGGAGATAGGTATGGCGAAGAAAGAAGAGGCGGTTCAGGCCGTTGAGGAAAAGGGGTCATATTGGGGTCAGGCTTGACTTTTTTGAAATGTTAGGGTAGAAGGCTTCTATGGCCCGCAAACCTCGTATCCATTATCCTGGTGCGACGTATCACGTTATCTTGAGAGGTAACGCTAACCAGGACATCTTTTTCTCATCTGCAGACTATTCGCGGCTCTCTTTTCTTCTTCAAGAAGGTGTTGAGAGGTTTCACCATAGAATCCATGCCTTCTGTTTTATGACCAACCATGTTCATCTGATCATCCAGGTGGCGGATATCCCTTTATCCAAGATTGTCCAGAATTTCAGCTTCCGCTATACGCGATACATCAACAAAAGGGAGAAGAGGACCGGGCACTTGTTCCAGGGACGATACAAGGCGATCTTGGTCGATGCCGATGCCTACCTTCTCCAACTGGTGCGATATATTCACTACAATCCCGTCCGCGCCATGATGGTAGATGATTGCCTGAAGTACCCGTGGTCTTCTCATAGGGCTTATATGGGTTATGTGTTTATTCCCTGGCTGTTCACAGATTGGATCTTGGGACAATTCTCGGAAGACAGGGAGAGGGCAAGGGAGCTCTTTGCTGAATTTATGGATGAAAAGAGGGAAATGACGTTTCGTCCGGAATTTTCCGTAGGTGTCCAGGGTAGGTTGCTTGGGGATGAATATTTTATCGAAAGAGCTCTAAAAAAAACGGAGGAGAAATTACAGGCCGGTTATGGCTTGGGGGATGTTGTGGCAGAGGTGTGCCGAGTTTACGGTATCGATGAGGAAGAGTTGAAGCTTCCCTTGAAACGCCATGATCTTGCCGAGGCGAGAGCCATGGCGGCGTTGGTCGTGTTGGAGTCTGGGCATTTGAAATTGGTGGAGCTCGCAGAGTATTTAAACAGGGACATCTCGGGCTTGAGCCAGGGGGCCAGACGGTTGGGGGAGAGAATGATCAGGGATGAGGTTCTTCGTAACAGTCTGAAAGCTGTTCGGGAAGCACTTGGTAAGGTAAAATCTCAAGATGTCAAGCCTGACCCCGATGTGGGGGCTTGACATATGTGTGATTTGTAATAGGCTTGAAAAAAGAAATAAATAAAAGGAGATAGGTATGGCGAAGAAAGAAGAGGCGGTTCAGGCCGTTGAGGAAAAGGAAAAGAGTACCAACGTCGAGGAGCTCAAAAAAGAGATCGAGACCTTGAAGAATGATCTGCTCAAACTGACGAAGGCCTTTGAGAAGGTGGGAGAGGAGAAGATCAAGCAGGCCGTGGGAGACGTGAAGGACCGGATCACGGAGAAGATCCCCAAGGAGCAGCTCGAGAGACTGGAATCGGTTAAGGCGCAGGGGGAAGAGGCCATCGAAGCGATCAAAAAGCAACAGAAGGAACATCCCCTGGGAACGCTATTGGTGGCGGTTGGACTTGGATTTTTGTTGGGAAGGATCATGGGCGGGAACCACTGATGAACAAGGTAACCATCTCTGATTTCGTCATCGCCTTGATCGATCTTTTGGAGGCGGAGAGCCGCGCCCTTCAGGAGAACGCCTCCCGGTTCATGCGGGAGCAGCAAGCCACCTTGAAAACGACCCTTTACCAAGGGGGGTGGATGGTGGCGTGGATCGCGGCGGCGGTGATGGCGCTGCTTGGTGGACTCGGTTTCCTCTCTTGGGCGCTGTATCGTTTCCTTGCCACGCTGGTCCCTGAAACGGGCGCGATTGTAATTGTTGGGGTTATCTTTTTGCTGATTGCGTTTTTGTTTTCACGACTTGCCATGAGAAAGAGGCCGTAAAATGGAACGGCGTGAAGAGGCTCTCGCGCGTTTCGAGGCACTCGCGAAGGGACGGTACGTTCCCAAGAAGCTATCTATCGGTGATGCGAAAGAGAGACTTCGCCGGGTGGATCCAGGCCTCGATTTTTCCCATACCTTCCGCGCGCTCGACGAGGGGGATCTTAAAGGTGCGGCGACTTCCATCGCCATCGAGGTGGCTGCTGCTCAGGCTTTTACCTATTTCTATCCGCTGGTAGTCGATGCCATTCAGCTTGTTGCCGATTTGATTCCGAGAAAAACGAGGAGGGGCTGATCCCTCAGCTCAAGAAGTCAAAGAAGTCAAGCCTGACCCTGATGCCGCGCTGATGCCGAGATGCCGATGCTGATGTCGCTGAAGCTGCAGGTTAGCCTGACTTATTTGATGTGGGGGAGCATGGCTTTGAATTCCGGGGTTCCGGATTTCTTCAAAAGTTCGTAGAGAGTCGTTTCTACCGGCTTGATGGGGATTCCCTCATCTCTCAATAGTTCTAATCCCCACGTCCAGTTGGCCACGGTGCGCGACCCTGTTGCGTCGGCGGCGAGGTGGATTTTCCAGGTTCCTTCCTGTTTCAGGTCCCTTGCCGTTTGGTAGACGCAGATGTGAGTTTCGATGCCGCAGACGATGAGGTTGTTTCTCCCTTCCCCCCGGAGCCGCTGGATCTCCTTGGCAAACTCGTCATCTCCGAGGCAACTGAAAGTCGTTTTTTCGATGGGCCTGTAATCAGTATCCAATAGTTCCACGAGGGAAGGTAAGGTTCTGCCAAGCCCTTTGGGATATTGTTCTGTGAGGAGGATGGGAAGTTCGAAGGTTTTGGCCAAATGGACGAGAAGTTTCACGTTTTTGAGAACGGCTTCCTTGTCGTGGATGGCGGCAAAGAGTTTTTCCTGCATATCGATGATGAGTAACGCGGTTTTTTTTGCACTCAACCCCATTTTTAACCTCCGGGAGATGTCTTACGGGACTATACCAGCCGAGCTCTCATTTTTGAATAGGATCGGCCTTTCCCGTTGGCTGAGAGGGGGAAGTGTGATAGATTAAGCACACGATTTTTGGGAGGGATGGCTGATGTCCAAGCAGGCGGTTTTAACGGTGGGGATCGATCCGAAGCTCAAAAGCGAGGCGGAGAAGGTCTTGAAAGAACTGGGTCTCACCACGGCGCAGGCCGTAACACTCTTTTTCAAGCAGGTGGTATTGCGGCGGGGATTGCCATTCGAGCTTCAGATCCCGGAGGAGAAAACTGCTGAGGAGCTGGCTGAAGCAAAGGCCATCGAGAGTGCGGAAAAATTCAGCGAGCTTGACGACTTATTCAACAACTTTGATCTTCGTTGAGAAGGTTTCATTGGATCGATGAGCCATGATGGAAAGGAGATTCGCATGAAGTTTCGCCGGATTCAAAATGTCGCGTTGGGCCTGATGGTTTTTCTGTTTTTGTTTGTCGGTTTTGTTGACCAAGGGTTTGCGGCGGGGAAGAAAGATCCTGCCTGCCGATACGAGATTCCGCTTAAGAAGGCCGGCACGATTCTGAACGTTCCCGCCGCCGATCTGGACATTCGCAGCTACAAACAACCGGTATCTCCCGATGATCAGAAGAACAAGACCTACAAGGTTCCTCCGTGCGGTTACAGTTACAGGTCCAAGTCCGATTTTCTCAAGTCGATCAGTTACACGGTCTATGATTTCAGTCGCCCCGAAAAGGCACGGTCGGTTTTCGAAACCATGAAAGGTAATTTCAAGACGGTGGCGAAGGTGGAGACAGTGCAGGGATTGGGGGATGCGGCTTTCTGGGTGAATGACAAACGTTTTCACCGGTTTGTGTGCCTTAAAGGGGGGCTTATGATTGATGTCCTGAGGCCCAAAGAGCTTGAGCTGCAGAAACGGGTTGTTCGGCTTTTGCTGGGCAAATAGTTTCCAGACAGGACCTTTTGGCCCTTATCCTGTTCATCCTGTCAAGAACAAAAGGGGTGTTTTAGTCTTCGCCTTCCAGCCCGAAAGAGGCCTCCGGAGGTTTGTAAGCCGGGTGCCAGATGAGGTAGTCGAGCCAGGGGGAGGGGATCTGCTGGGGATCCATTGAGAAATGGATCATGGGATGCCAGTGGGGTTCCTTCGGTTTGCTGAGGAGGCGCATGCCCGCTTCCTTGGGGGTGCGGCC
>JAOZMY010000045.1 GCA_029934085.1 bacterium
GGGCGGCCCCACAATGGAACCGCCCAGCGCACACGGAGGGGGAACTCCTTACGGCTGAGGGAGCCGTCAGGGAACTACTGCGACCTCATTCGCCCGCAGTGTCCTTTTCTCCCATGACGGCACATTCTTTTGCCCCAGCCGAGCGAAGCTTTTGTAAGCTGCTCGGGCGTAAGAAACTTTCTTGCGGCAAGGCGAAATTCAAACCGTTTTTCATGCAATTCCCTTTGCAGCTTTAGCATCTCGCCATGTTTCGCCTTCAATTTGTCATCATCCACATCCGCCTGAGCAAAGAGGGTTTGAAGCTCCACCCTTACCGAGGCCAGCTTGCTCCTCGCGGCAAGGGTATCTTTCATAAACTTCTGCCTCAACGTGTTTAACTTGGTGGTCTGTTCCTGTGTCAAATTCAGATTCGACATCCAACCCATACCCGGATTCATGCCCATCCCGTGAGGCCCCCACGCAACCGCTTGTGAGGCAAATAGCAAAGCCAATCCTAAGATGCTTCCCATAACGTAAATTCTCTTTTTTTTCATCCATGTTCTCATTCTATTTTCCTCCTCTTCTACTGAGTAAGGTTATCGACCGGGCCGTTCGTTCCATCCCTGTGCTGTCTCGGCCCACTTCCATCCAAAGGCCTCTCACGGGTATCGTCAGATGGACCATTTCCCGCGCCATATCTTTTTCCCTGGCCTTGTCCTTGACCCATTCCTCGGTTATCGTTGATCCCGTCATGGTCATTATCCACAAAATTTCGCCTCTCTTGGGTATGGGTGCTCATGTCTCGGTTCTGGTTCGTTCGATGATACCCGTATCGATGACCGCTTCCATCCCGAGGGCCTTGTCCTCTCCCCTTTCCGGCAGACACCGTTGTGGCAACTAAAAGAACACAAGCACCTAATCCTACAATCTTTGCAAGCCTCTTCATTGTTTCTCTCCTTTCCATAAACTTAAAATGTTTCATTTTCACACCTATTCCCAGCCTACGGCGATGATCTGATCGATCTCTCCCTGGCTCAGGTACTGGGCCGTATAGGTCACACCGTAGTTCCCCAGACTGCGTGTAAAGGCCCTCATGTGGTTCCTGGAACCTTTCGTCAAATTCTGATAGACCATCTGCACATCCTCATTATCCGTTTGAGCCAACAGGGTATTTAGATCGTAGATGTCCAGATCCTCAATGGTAGCCCCCACCAGCAAGGCCTCGACAATACTCGTAGACCCTTTCTGAACCAAGGCGTTATAGAGCTCTGTCATGCGGGGATCCGTAAAGATCCCCACGGTGTTATCGACCACGGGATCCGTCATCCCATATTTATCGAGAAGGCTCTTCATCGCGTCCATGTGCCTTTGCTCCGAATTCGCAATGTTCCTGAAAACTCGATGGTCCCATTTGTCGAACAAGGTTAAGTAGACATCTCGAGCCAGTTTCTCCTCTTCTCTCATCTGGATCAATCCGGCCCTCTCCTCTTCACTAAGGCCCTGGTAAGGATACTGCGACACCATAGACGAAAGATCCATGCTGTGCGAACCTCCACCCTGCCCCCATTTCCCAGCAGACACAGGCCCCACCAAAAATCCCACGAACAGCATAACAATCAATAATGTTCCAGCTCTTTTCACTTTTTCATCCTCCTTTCCCAATCTTATGTGTCACTGCTATTATGTAGTACAATTCTCAAACTCCTTTTCTTTCAATTTTCTGAAAAAAAAAACGGGTGAGAAAATTTTTCTCACCCGCTCGCTCTTTTCTTATCTCTAAAGATCTTACTTCTGTTCGTGCCCCCATCTCCCCGGGCTCTTCCCGTCTGGTCGGCCACAACGACCGCGTCCCGGGCCGGAACCATGACGAAAAAACCGTCTCCATCCATGCCCTTGCCACGGCCGGATCTCCTTAGCAACAAAGACATTCCTCCCCTCCATTCGACCGATCACTTTAATCTTTAGTCCCTTGGTGGCCTTCAGGCGCCCCCGCCACAAGGTATCCTTCAGTTCGATCTGCCAAGTGTGTCCCTTAAAATCCTTTAATCGGATTTTGTTCGCACTCTGGACATCAACAATTTCCCCGGCAAGCAGTCCCTTTTCCGGCGCCACCCATATCCGCGATCTCATCTCCTGCATTCTACAATAGATGGAGACGTTGCTTCTCAAAATCACCTCGAGACGTTCGGCGAGATCAACCTTGTAGGCGATACCACCTCCAATGAGAGATAAGAAGACGCTCCCGCTAATCAGCCATACGGTCGGATATCGATATCCCCGCTCGGTTCGCCTAAAATAGAAATAAGCAAACGCCGTAAAACCAACCAGGAACGCCAACCAGAAATAGGGTAAGACATGGAAAAGAAACGTTACATACCCCATATGAAGATGATGACACAGATCCCAATCCGCGTGCGTAAGCTGAAAAATCATCACGCCACTGGCAAGGCTCCCCAATATTAGTGACAGGACAAACAGACCCCACATGACGGAACGTCGAAAGACGAATCGCCACTTCGAATAGGGTCGTACCCGCTCCCTTTCGATTTTTTCCAGAACCTGTTTTCCGATATCCCCCTTCATTGCAGAATCCCTTCAAGTTGATATTTACTTGCGATCTTTAAGAACTTCTTTTTTGCACGATTCACGAGGGTCGCCACAGTCCCCTCCGGTTTTCTTAAAATATCGCTCATCTCACGATAGCTTTTGTTCTCGAAGAATTTAAGGACGAGAACCTCACGGTATTTGAGCGGAAGCTCCATCAGCGCCTGCCATACCTGTTCCCTTGACTCCATGGCAACGAAATTTCCGTGAACGTCATCCTCACCGGCAAGATTGTCCAACACCATATTATCGGTATCCCCATTGTTTGAAGCATGGATTAAAGCGGTGCCCCGTTTTCTCTTCTTCGCAAAGTTGATCACCTCGTTATGGGCGATACGGTACACCCAACTCGAAAATTTCAACCTCTGATCGAATCCATTGAGGTGGCGATAGGCCTTGATAAAGATCTCTTGCAGAAGATCCTCCGCCTCTTCATGCGTTACGCTTGCTATTCTATTGATGTATCTCATCAGCTTGGATTCGTATCGTTTTATCAGATAGTAGAAAACTTCCCGATCATCGAGGGATTTTTTAACCAGTTCTTCGTCCGATAATTCCTGATAATCGACCATTCTACTAAAAAACCCCTATCTTTCCACTTCTTAATGCACCATTTTGCACTTCAAGGTAACAAGTTTTCGTTTCTCCGTCCATCATCGCGGCAATAAAAAAGGGCAGCAACATAGGTTGCTGCCCTTTCATAACGACCCAATTCCTTTATTCTTCAGGCTTTGTCTCCTCCGGCTCAGCATTTTCTGGGGCACTATCTTCCACTTCACTTTTTTCCGAAGGCTCTTTCTGAACTTCCTCTTTGGCTTCTTCCTTGGTTTCTACGGTCTCTTCAGATGGCCCCTCTTTTGCCTCCTCCTTCTTCTTTTCCGGGGCGGCTTTTTCTTTCTTTGGGGCAGATTTCGCCGTTGCCTTTTTCGTCTCTTTCTTCTTTTTCTTCTTTTTTACCGCGATCTCTTCCTCGACGAGCTCCAGAAAAGCGAGGGGCGCCCCATCTCCCTTTCGATATCCTACTCGCAGGATCCTCGTGTAGCCCCCGTTTCTCTTCTCATACTTGGGAGCAATTTCATCGAAAAGTTTCTTCACGACCGATTTCTTCATCAAGACCGACGCGGCTTGTCGGCGTGCGTGGAGGGTTCCCCGTTTCCCCAGGGTAATCATCCTTTCGGCAATCCTCCGAGCCTCTTTCGCCTTCATAAGCGTCGTTTCTACGCGCTCGTGTTCAAACAAAGAGGTCACCAAGTTCCTCAACATCAACGACCGATGACTGCTTGTCCTGTTCAGTTTCCTATACGCCTTTAAATGCCTCATTGTCCGTTCCCTTATTCCTCTGTTTTTTTAATCACTGTTGATGGATCAAATCCTTCCAGTTTCATTCCAAGGTGAAGTCCCATATCCGCAAGAACCTTCTGGATTTCTTCCAGCGATTTTTTCCCAAAGTTCGGAGTTTTCAGGATTTCATTTTCCGGGATCTGAACCAATTCGCCAATCAGCCGGATATTCGCGTTTTTCAAGCAATTGGTGGATCGCACGGAAAGTTCCAATTCATCCACACTTCGGTAGAGATTCTCATTCAACTCCTCTTGCCTGGCTTTTTCACTACTCTCTTCCGAATTCTCGTCCATGTCCCCCACCCCTGCAAAGATGGAAAACTGATCAATCAAAATGCGGGCTGCTTGTGTTAAGGCATCCTCAGCCGTTATGGCGCCATTCGTCCAAATCTCCAGAGTCAACTTGTCATAATCGGTCTTCTGCCCGACACGCGCGTTGGTTACCAGGTAGTTGACCTTCTTGATGGGTGAAAAGATCGCGTCGATCGGGATAACATCCACCCCCAAGTCCGGATTCCTGTTCTGATCCTGTGGGACGTAACCCCGTCCCTTCTGCACATAAAGGTCCATTCTCAGGTGTCCGCCCTTCTCCAACGTCGCGATGACAAGATCCGGATTCAAGATTCTAACGTTGTGCGGCAGCTCGATATCACCCGCTGTCACCACACCAGGCCCTTCTTTATCCAGATGGATCACCTTCGTCTCGTCCGTGTCCATACTGACAACGACCTGTTTGAGGTTCAAAATGATGTCCGATACATCCTCCACGACCCCTTTAAGAGAGGAAAACTCGTGGGTGACTCCCTCGATCCTAACATTGGTAATGGCTGCTCCAACAATGGAAGAAAGCAGAACACGTCTCAGAGCGTTTCCTATGGTCAGTCCATAACCACTTTCAAAAGGCTCGGCAACGAATCTTCCAAAGGTGGGAGTTGATTCCGCTTTGTCTTCCTCAACCCCCCTCGGACGTATCAGTTGCGTCTTAAGGTTTTGCATATCCATGGGTATGATCCCCCAAAATCAATAAGTTATGTTTGTTACTTCGAATAAAGCTCGACGATAAGCTGCTCGTTGACAGAAACACGAACATCTTCACGGGTCGGTTCTGCTTTGACAACCCCTTCCATGGCGTCCGCATTGACTTCCAGCCACTGAGGTAAACCGCCACGTTTGGAAGCAAGCTCCAGCGCCTCCTGGATTCCGGCGTTCTTCCTGCTCTTTTCCTTGATCTGTATCTTGTCTCCAACCTTCACCTGATAGTTGGCCACATCAACCTTCCTGCCATTGACGAGCACATGACCGTGATTGACCAACTGACGGGCCTGGTTTCTCGAAACAGCAAATCCCATCAGGAACACGACGTTATCGAGACGTTTTTCCAGGAGAAACAACAGGTTTTCACCCGTAATTCCCCTCTTCCTGTCAGCGATCTGAAAGTATCTTCTAAACTGTTTTTCCAAGACACCATAAATTCGTCGGGTCTTCTGTTTTTCACGCAACTGGATGGCGTAATCTGAAAACTTTTTTCTTCCTCTGCCATGCTGCCCGGGCGAATAAGGTCTTCTCTCAAAAGCGCATTTGTCCGTATAACATCTATCCCCTTTGAGGAATAGCTTCGCATTCTCTCGTCTGCAAAGCCGGCATGATGATTCCGTGTATCGAGCCAATTTTACCTCCTAAATCAAACTATCTATTAATATCAAACGCGGCGCCGTTTGGGAGGACGACACCCATTATGGGGAATGGGCGTCACGTCGCGTATCATCTGAATACGAAAACCCACGGCCTGCAAGGCACGCAAGGCCGCCTCACGACCTGATCCCGGACCCTTCACAAGAACATCCAAGGTGCGAACCCCATGCTCCATGGCCTTTTTACCGCAATCCTCCGCCGCGATCTGCGCCGCGAACGGTGTGCTCTTCCGGGATCCCTTGAACCCCTGACTCCCCGCACTTGACCATGCGATGGTATTTCCTTGGGGATCCGTAATGGTGATAATCGTATTGTTAAACGTCGCCTGGATATGTGCGACGCCGTGTGGGATATTCTTTTTTACCTTCTTCTTACCCCGGCTACCTCTTGGTTTAGCCACAAAAACCTCCCTGAAAAGACAAAATTACCGTTTTTTCTTGCCCTTGATACTTCTTCTCGGGCCTTTTCTCGTTCTCGCGTTGGTATGCGTACGCTGTCCTCGAACCGGCAGACCTCGACGATGGCGAAGACCACGATAGCAGCCAATATCCATCAGCATCTTGATGTTTGTCGTAACCTCACGTCGAAGATCCCCTTCAACCTTGTAGTTTCTCTCGATTTCCTGGTTGATCTTCCGAACCTCATCCGGCGTGAGTTCATGCACGCGCTTATTCCAATCGATATTGGCCGCATTCAGGATCTTTTGAGCGGAGCTCCGCCCGATCCCATAGATATAGGTCAAACCGATTTCTATCCTTTTGCTCTTTGGTAAGTCTACACCAACAATTCGCGCCAATGTTTCCTCCTAAAACCTCTTGCGGATTTTCTATCCCTGTCGTTGCTTATGCTTGGGATTTTCGCAGATAACTCTGACAACCCCTTTTCGCTTAATGATCTTACATTTATCACAAATCTTCTTCACGGAAGCCCGGACTTTCATTTTACATCACTCCCCTATTTTCCTCTGTATGTTATGCGTCCCTTGGTCAAATCATAGGGAGACATCTCCACCGTGACCCTATCCCCCGGTAAAATCTTTATAAAGTGCATCCGCATCTTCCCGGAGATATGGGCGAGGATCTTGTGCCCATTATCCAGTTCCACCCGGAACATAGCATTCGGCAGTGTTTCCACCACTGTTCCCTCGACCCTAATGACGCCTTCTTTAACCATTTGCCCTTCTGCCTATTTTTACTCTCCCAATGCCTTGAGAATTGCGTTAAAAATCTCTTCCATACTCCCCTCACCGGGAATCGTTCGAAGCAATTGTTTCGCCTCGTAATACTTTATCAAAGGCTCCGTCTGCCGACGATAAACCTCCAGCCGCGCCCGGATCGTCTCTTCCTTGTCGTCATCCCTCTGAATGAGTTTGGTTCCACACTTGTCGCAGATCCCGTCTTTCTTTGGGGGATCGAAGAGAATATGGTATCCCGCACCGCAATTGGGGCAGGTCCGTCTTCCCGTGAGACGCTTGATAATCTCCTCATCAGCAACGGAGATATTGACGACGTGGTCTATACGAGCCCCCATCTTCTCCAACATTTCATCCAGGGCCTCTGCCTGGGCGATCGTTCGGGGAAAACCATCCAGAATATACCCCTTCTGGCAATCGGGTTCCATCAGCCTGTCACGGATGATTCCGATGACCACCTCGTCCGGAACAAGTTCACCTTTATCCATATATTTCTTGGCCAGAGTCCCAAGCTCCGTTCCGTCCTTCACCGCTTTTCGAAGGATATCCCCTGTTGAGATCTGGGGAATCCCAAAGTGTTCCACCAGTCTGACCGCCTGTGTCCCTTTTCCCGCCCCCGGAGGGCCAAGTAGAATCAGCTTCATCTCTATTCCCTTCCTATCTCCGTCTTGAACTCTTCTTCGTGAGCAGCCCGTCGTAATGTCGCGTCAGCAGATGCGTCTCCATCTGCTGAATTGTATCGATCGCGACCTGGATGACAATCAAGAGGGCTGTTCCCCCAAAATAAAAGGGAACCCCAAACTTCGTAATCAAAAAGGTAGGCAACACACAGATGGCCGACACATAGATCGCACCACCCAAGGTAATTCTCGTCAAGACCTTGTCGATATAGTCGGCCGTCCACTTTCCGGGGCGTATCCCTGGAATGTACCCACCAAACTTTTTCATGTTATCCGCCACGTCTACCGGATTGAAAACGATGGCCGTATAAAAATAGCAGAAAAAGAATATCAAGATCACGTAAAGAACGATGTAAAGCCATCCCGTTGGGTTCAGCATGGCCGAAATCTTCTTCATGATGGGATGTTGAATGAAATTAGCGATGGTCGCCGGAAACATGATGATCGAGGAGGCAAAAATTGGAGGGATAACACCGGATGTATTGATCTTCAAGGGAAGGAAGGTGCTTTGCCCCCCATACATACGCCGTCCCACGACCCGTTTGGCGTACTGGACCGGTATTCTCCTCTGCGCCGTCTCCACATAGACGATGATAGCCACGACCGCCACCATCAGGACCAACAACAGGATAACCGTAAAGATCCCCAGCTCCCCTGTCTTGACCAGACGAACCGTGTTGATGATGGCCGAGGGCATGCCGGCCACGATCCCCGCCATGATAATCAGAGAGATACCGTTCCCGATCCCCTTTTCCGTGATCTGTTCCCCCAACCACATGACAAAGGCGGTCCCCGCTGTCAGGGTCAAAATCGTCATCAGACGAAACGACCATCCTGGATTCATGACAATCATCTCACCTGCCACACCCCGCATCCGCTCGAGTCCTATGCTGATCCCCATGGCCTGGATGATACTGAGCACAATGGTTCCATATCGGGTGTATTGGACAATCTTTTTCCTTCCGGCCTCCCCTTCCTTGGCAAGTCTCTCCAGGTAAGGCACAGATACCTGTAACAACTCCAGGATAATAGCCGCGCTGATGTAGGGCATGATCCCCAACGCGAAAACAGACAATCGTCTGAAACCACCCCCGGCGAACATATCAAAGAGGCCGAACAAGGTCCCCTTCGCCTGGGCGAAGAGGGCCATCAAGGCCTCCGTATTAATCCCCGGCGTGGGAATATGAATCCCAACCCGATAGATCGCCAACAGGGCAAGTGTGATCAGAATCCGACGCTTGAGTTCAGGAACCTTCCCTACATTTCCGAAACTGACGGCCACTATAACTCCTTAACTTTTCCACCTGCCTGTTCAATCTTCTCAACAGCAGACTTAGTGAATTTATGAGCGGATACCGTAAGAGGAATTTTCAGATCCCCGTCCCCTAAAATCTTCACACCATCTTTCACCTTTCTGATGATCCCCTCGCGCAGCAACTCTTCAACGCCCACTTCACTCCCGGAAGGGAAGGCATTCAGCCTGTCAAGATGAACGATTGTGTACTCTTTTCTGAAGATATTCACAAACCCACGCTTGGGAAGGCGACGCTGCAAGGGCATCTGACCCCCTTCAAACCAGGGAGGCACACCACCACCCGAGCGGGATCGCTGTCCCTTGTTCCCCCGACACGAGGTACACCCATGTCCAGATCCAGTCCCACAACCAACGCGTTTCTTCCGCTTTACGGCACCTTTCGGTGGCCTCAAATCACTGAGCTTCATCGTTCCCTCACTCAATAGTTTCTACGTGAAGTAGATAATTAACCTTGTTAATCATCCCCCGGATGATTGGGGTATCATACTTCTCGACCGTTTGATTCCGCTTTCTCAATCCCAGGCTTCTAAGGACCCGCCGATGATCCTTTTTATGCCCGATCTCGCTCTTTACCAACGTGATCTTCAGTTTCTTAGCCATTTCTTTTCTACCCCAAGAAAATTATACCGTTTTTTCGACGGTCGTTTCTTTTCGATGTCTCCTAATCAGTTCAGGATCTCCAAGCTGCTTCAATCCTTCGAGAGTGGCCTTGACGAGATTATGAGGGTTGTTGGACCCAATCGACTTGGTCAAGATATTCTGCACCCCCGCCAATTCAACCACGGCACGAACCGCAGCACCGGCGATGACACCCGTTCCCTCGGAAGCGGGCCGCAGAAGAACCTTTCCGGACCCATATTCCCCCAATACCTCAAAGGGAATAGTATGACGGTCCAAAGCCACCTCCATCAAGTTCTTTCTGGCCTTTTCAACCCCTTTTCGTATCGCCTCTGGAACCTCATTGGCCTTCCCCAACGCGGCACCGACACGCCCCTTGCCGTCACCCACGACAACGAGGGCGCTGAAACTAAAGCGACGACCACCTTTTACAACCTTCGCCACGCGGTTGATATAAACAACCTTGTCAATCAGTTCTTCTTCGTTCAAATCTTCAAATTGGTTGTTCAACAAAACCTCCCCACTTCTTGGTTAAAAAATCAATCCCTTTTCTCTTGCCCCATCTGCCAGCGCTTTGACACGCCCGTGGTACAAGTAACCGTTTCTGTCAAACACGACCCTCTCAATCTTCGCCGCCTTGGCCCTCTCAGCGATCAGTTCACCCACCATCTTAGCGGCATCCTTATTAGAGGTCCCTTTGAGCTTCCCTTTCAGCTCCTTATCCATCGTCGAGGCCTGGCACAGGGTCTTCCCCTCCGTATCGAGGATAACCTGGGCATAGATATGCTTCAGACTCCGGTATACCGTGAGGCGCGGACGGCCTTCCGTGCCCCAAACCTTCTTCCTGACTCGACGTTTTCTCTTCAGTCTTGCTTGTCGCTTCTGTATATTTTTATCCATTGTGCATCATTCCCGTTCAATAAAAAAATTTTACTTTGTCTTTCCGACCTTTCTCCGCACATACTCCCCTTCGTACCGAATCCCCTTACCCTTGTAGGGTTCGGGAGGACGAAAGGAACGTATCTTCGCAGCGGTGGAACCCACCAACTGCTTGTCGATTCCCTTGACCGTGATCAATGTCTGTTTTTCGATGGCGACATCGATTCCTTCAGGAAGGGGGTAAATAACCGGATGGGAATATCCAAGGCTCAGGTTCAAGTTCCGTCCCTCCAGGGCGGAACGATACCCCACGCCGATGATCTCAAGTTTTTTCTCAAAGCCCTTGGTCACACCATCCACCATATTCTGGATCAACGAACGGGTCAGCGCCTGGAAGGCATCAGCCTTCTTCGCCAGCTTCCCTTCCTGTGCCTTGACCACGTAAAGCTCGTTGTCCTTGATGTCGATGGAGACCGCTTCAGGAATCACCTGGGACAGCTCTCCCTTAGGCCCCTTCACCTTAACCGTCCTACCATCAACCGTGATCTGGACGCCTTTTTCTATGATAACCGGTTTCTTTCCTATTCTGGACATAACCCTGTTTCCTTCCTACCAAACCTTACATAAAAGTTCGCCACCCACGTTTTCCTTCTTCGCCCTGCGATTGGTCATAATACCCTTCGAGGTCGATAGAATCGCGATACCAACGTCATTTAATATCGTGGGGATATCTTTGCTTTTCACATATACGCGACGCCCCGGTTTGCTAATCCGTTGAAGATCGTTGAGGGGTTTGATGGGGCCATAGGCCTTTTTAAGGTAAACCCGAATAGTGGGGTGACCCAACCCATCTTTCCCTATCTTGTAATTTTTTATAAATCCTTCTTCTTTCAATATCTCAACGATTCCCTTCTTCAAATTTGAATAAGGGATATCCGTCATCTCAAGACCCGCCCGGTTAGCGTTCCGGATGCGTGTGAGCATATCCGCGATGGGATCTGTCATGGACATTTACTTATTTCCTCCCAATCCTAAAATTTATCACCAGCTCGATTTGATGACGCCGGGGATGAGCCCCTCAAGGGCATATTTTCTCAGGCAAATGCGGCACATGTTGAATTTTCGATAGTATCCCCTGGAGCGCCCGCAGATGGGACACCGGTTATACTCACGAACCTTAAACTTCTTTGGGCGATTCGCCTTCTCGATTAACGCCTTCCTAGCCAATGCTCCCTCCTATCTTTCTCTGAATGGCATGCCCAGTAATTTCAACAATTCCAGGGCCTCTTCATCCGTGTTCGCGGTGGTTGTTACCACCACGTTGAATCCCTTGATCTTGTCAATGGAATCGTAGTCCACCTCAGGAAAAATGATTTGTTCTTTAATCCCCATGGCAAAATTTCCCCGCCCGTCAAAAGACTTCGGAGAAATCCCCCGGAAGTCCCTGACACGGGGCAACGCCACATTCACGAGCCGATTAAAAAACTCATACATCCGGTCCTTGCGCAACGTTACCATGCATCCGATGGGCATTCCCGCCCGCAGCTTGAACTGCGCAATGGACCGCTTGGCCCGGGTAATCACCGGCTTTTGGCCCGTAATGACCGTCAATTCCTCAACGGCGTGATCCAGGACCTTGATGTTCTGAACCGCCTCACCCAGTCCCATGTTCACAACGATCTTGTCAAGCTTTGGGACCTGCATGACATTCTTATACTTGAACTTCTTCATCAAAGCCGGAACGACTTCTTTTTGATATCTTTCAAAAAGGAAACTCATGATCTCCTACCCTTAGTCAATTTGTTCTCCGCAGACCCTGCAAATACGCACCTTTTTTCCGTCTTCCAGTACCCTTACTCCAAAACGAACACCCTTGGAACAGTTATTACAATACAATGCGACATTCGAGATATGCAGAGGTGCCTCCATTTCCACAATACCACCCTTGGCGAACTTTCCACCCGGGCGGGCGTGCTTTTTTACAAAATTTACCTTTTCAACAATCACGCGGTCCTTTTTCTTCAAGATCTTAAGGATTTTCCCTGTCTTACCTTTCTCTTTCCCTGCAAGGACCTCGACCATATCTCCCTTTTTTACGTGATAATTCTTATAACTCTTCGTGGCCATCACAACACCTCCGGGGCGAGAGAGATAATCTTCATAAAACGCTTCGCCCTCAATTCCCTTGCCACAGGCCCGAAAATGCGGGTCCCCACGGGTTCCTTCTGCTGGTTGATCAAAACGGCCGAATTGTCATCAAATTTGATGTAAGATCCATCTTCCCTTCGGATCTCCTTGGCCGTCCGAACGATCACCGCCTTGACCACGGACCCCTTCTTGACCTTGGAATTGGGCATCGCCTCTTTGACAGAAGCCACGATAATATCGCCAACGCCGGCGTACCGTTTCCGAGTTCCGCCCAAAACCTTGATGCAGCCAATTTTCTTCGCACCGGAATTGTCAGCCACATTCAGTATCGTTTGCATCTGAATCATTGGATTGTCTCCCCATCCACCAAGCCTAAACGGCCTTTTCTATAATTTTACTCACCCGCCAGTGTTTATCCTTACTCAGTGGCCGTGACTCGATAATTTGTACCTTGTCCCCGATTCCGCACTGGTTGGTTGCATCATGAGCCTTGTATCGTGCATTTCTCCGCACGTACTTTTTATACCTCGAGTGCATGAAAAGTCTTTTCACCTGGACAACGACGGTCTTGTCCATCTTGTCGCTGACCACGGTTCCAATCAACACCTTTTTATGTCTAACGGCCTTGTCTGTATCGGTCATTCCTATCTATCTCCTTCAGTTGCCTTATGCCTGGGTCTGCTTCTCGTTCAAGACGGTCAACAAACGCGCCAGGTCCCTCTTCGCGAGAGAAACTTTTGCCGTGTTTTCAAGCTGGCCTGTGGCAAGCCGAAAACGTAGGTTAAAGATCTCCTCCCTCAAATCCTTCTCACGCGCCTTCAGTTCATCAAGGCTCAACTCTCTAAAATCATTAGCCTTCATGAATTTCCTCCCGACTCACGAAACGGGTCTTGAAGGGCAATTTATGTGCGGCAAGCAAAAAGGCCTCTCTGGCCTTGTCCTCGGGAACCCCCTCGATTTCATAGAGGATCCTTCCCGGTTTGATGACGCAGACCCACCCTTCCGGGGAGCCCTTCCCTTTTCCCATCCGGGTCTCCGCGGGTTTTTTCGTAATCGGTTTATCCGGGAAGACCCGAATCCATATCTTGCCGCCACGTTTGACGTGGCGGGTAATGGCGATACGGGCCGCCTCGATCTGGCGGGAAGTCATCCAACCCCGCCCCAGGGCTTGAAGGCCAAATTCTCCGAAATTGACCTTGTTTCCCCGGGAAGCCACACCGCGCATTTTCCCTTTTTGCTGTTTCCTATGCTTTACCTTGCTCGGCATTAACATATCGATACCCTCTCAAAAATCCATTTATTTTAAGTGTAAATGTCACCTTTATAAATCCAAACCTTCACACCGATCACGCCGTACGTCGTCTTCGCCTCCGCAAATCCGTAATCGATATCCGCCCGCAGGGTCTGAAGCGGCACGCGTCCTTCCCGATACCACTCCCGACGGGCCATCTCCGCCCCGCCCAAACGCCCGGCACACATGATCTTGATCCCCTTGGCTCCAAACTTCATGGCCGCGCTCACGCTCCGTTTCATAGCCCTCCGGAACGCCACTCGGCGCTCAAGCTGGGTCGCCACGTTTTCGGCGACCAATTGGGCATCCATCTCCACCCGCTTGACCTCTTTGATGTTGAGGTTGATCTCCTTTCCCGTCATCCTCTCCAAGGTTTTGCGGAGATTTTCCACGTCCGCGCCCTTCTTTCCGATGATAATCCCAGGCCGGGCCGCGTAGATGTCAATCGTCGCCTTCTTGTTCCGGTCCACGGCCCTCCGGATCTCAATCTTGGAAACCCCGGCGTTATACAGCCGCTTCTTCAGATATTTTCGGAGTTTGAGATCCTCATAGAGGAGCTCTCCATAATCTTTATCGGCATACCATTTGGCATCCCACGTCCTGATAACGCCTAACCTAAATCCCAAGGGATGAACCTTCTGCCCCAAAGCAACCTCCTTACCTATGAACTTTTCTCGTCGAGGACGATCGTGATGTGGCTCGTCCTTTTCAAAATCTGCGTTGCCCTTCCCATGGCACGCGGCATGAACCGTTTCAATGTCGCGCCCTCATCGACAAATGCCCGTTTGACGAAGAGGTTATCCACGTCCATGCTGTAATTGGCATTTGCATTTGCTATCGCCGAATCCAAAACCTTTTTAACAATCCGGGCGGATTTCTGCGGGGAAAGCATCAAAAGGTTCGACGCCTCTTCCACGCCTTTCCCCCGGATCAAGTCAACGGCCTTCCGCGCCTTCCGCGGAGAGATTCTCACGTACCTCAATTTCGATTGGACTTCCATTTATCCGTTCCTCACCTTATCGTTTCGCCCTTGACTTCTTATCTCCCGCGTGTCCCCGGAATGTTCTCGTGGGCGAAAAGTCACCTAATTTAAATCCAACCATTTCCTCTGTCACGAAAACGGGAATGAATTTTTTACCATTGTGAACCGCGAATGTCAACCCAACAAACTCCGGAATAATGGTCGACCTGCGAGACCATGTCTTGATAATTTTCGACCCCTTTCGGGTCTCTTCCTGCATGGCCTGCACCTTCCTTAAGAGGTGCTCATCCACAAAAGGCCCCTTTTTAATTGAACGACTCACTGATACCCTCCCTACTGGTAACGCCTTCTTATAATATATTTATCCGTCGCCTTATTCTTTCTCGTACGGTACCCCTTAGTCGGAACACCCCACGGGGTTACGGGATGCCGTCCGCCGGAGCTCTTCCCTTCACCCCCGCCCAGGGGATGATCAACCGGGTTCATGGCCACACCCCGCACATGGGGCCGCCGTCCTAAATAACGAGACCTCCCCGCCTTTCCAAGGGAGACATTTTCATGATCCAAATTACCGATCTGGCCAATAGTGGCATAACACCTCAAATGGACCATGCGGACCTCTCCGGAGGGGAGACGAATCTGGGCATAATTGCCTTCTTTGGCCATCAACTGGGCATAACCTCCAGCACTGCGGACCATTTGTCCTCCCTTGCCGATCTTCAACTCAATATTATGAATCAAGGTTCCAAGGGGGATCTTATGCAGGGGAAGCGCATTTCCCGGTTTAATGTCTGCCTCTTCTCCTGAAACCACTTGATCTCCTACCTTGAGTCCGAGCGGCGCGAGGATATAGCGTTTTTCCCCATCCACGTAATGGAGCAGGGCGATTCTCGCGGAACGGTTAGGATCATACTCGATGCCCGCAACTTTAGCGGGTATGTTATGCTTGTCCCGCTTAAAATCGATCACCCGGTAGCGACGTTTCGTTCCGCCACCACGATGACGAACCGTGATTCTCCCAGTCGCATTCCTCCCCCCAGATCTCTTCAGGGGTTTCAGCAAAGAGCGTTCCGGTTCTTTCTTCGTAATATCCTCAAACGTCGAAACGCTCTGAAACCTACGTCCCGGCGAGGTCGGCTTATACTGTTTAATTCCCATGGCGTCTCTCCTTCATTCCGGCAACAGTCACGTTACACGCCTTCAAAGAAATCTATTGAATCGCCTTCTTTGAGCTTCACTATGGCCTTCTTCCAATCCGATCTTTTTCCCATGAACCGCCCAAGTCTCTTCCGTTTACCTACGACACGCATGGTTCGGACAGACAGGACTTTCACGCCGAAGATGGCCTCAATCGCCTTTTTGATCTCCACCTTGTTGGCATCCATGGCAACCTTGAACACCAACTGGTTGTTCATCCCCTTCAAATCCGTGCTTTTCTCGCTGATGATGGGATGGTGGATAATCTGATAGTATTGTTCCATACTCATTGGGTAAGTACCCCCTCTAATTTTTCAAACGCCTGCTGGGTCATGACCAAGGTGTCATACCGCATGATATCGTAGACATTCAGCCCCTCGACCCTCAGGACTTTGACGGAAGGGATATTCCGTGACGACCGCTCCAGGGCCTCATCTCTCCCCTCAATAACGATGAGCCCTTCCTGAATGGAAAGGTCCTTCAAGATCTTGGCAAATTCCCTCGTCTTCGCCTCGGGAAGTTCGAACTTGTCCACTACGATCAGTTTCCCTTCCTGGGCCTTCAAGGCTACTGCAGAGCGAAGGGCGCCTTTCCGCACCTTTTTGGGGACCTTGTAGCTGTAGTCCCTCGGTGTGGGCCCGAAAACTACACCGCCTCCACGCCAGAGAGGAGAACGAATCGTCCCCACACGGGCGCGCCCCGTCCCTTTCTGCCGCCAGGGTTTCCTTCCGCCCCCGCGAACCGCGGATCGGTTCTTCGTCGAAGCCGTTCCCGCCCGGCGGTTGGCCAACTGCATCTTCACGACTTCGTGAATGAGATGCGGCTTTACTTCGCCCGAAAAAATCTCCTCTTTTAAGGCCAGCTCACCGACTTTCTGTCCCGATTGATCGAGCACTTGCATTGTCGCCATTGTCTTTCCTTACCCTATCTCTATTTTACTTAGTTCTTTCTCGATTTCTTGACCGCCCTCTTGACGACGACGATCCCACCTGTCGGTCCCGGAACGGCCCCCTTAACCAGCATGAGGTTACGTTCCTTCTTAATATCCACCACCACAAGGTTTTGAATCGTAACCCTCTCGTTCCCCTTGTGACCGGGCATCTTCATCCCCTTGAACACCTTGGCGGGATAGGCGGACGAGCCGATGGAACCTCCGTGCCGGAAATACTCGTGGGTTCCGTGAGACGCGGGCGTTCCATGGAATCCGTGTCGTTTCATGACTCCTGTGAATCCCTTCCCCTTGCTCTTCCCGGTCACATCCACATATTCCCCTACCTCGAACATCTCAAGGGTTAGGGACTGTCCTATCTCAACATTCTCGTCGGGCTCTACCTTGAGTTCCTGTAAAACCTCAAACCCCTCGTCAAAGTTTGCCTTTCCAAGATGTCCCCGGAGGGGTTTCGTCACATTCTTGATCTTTTTCCTGCCGAACCCTACCTGAACCGCGTCGTATCCCTCTTTCTCAGAACGCTTACGCTGGACAACGAAACACGGACCAACTTCCAGGACCGTCACGGGAATCACCCGACCTTTCTCATCAAAGATCTGCGTCATCCCCAGTTTTTTTCCTATCAACCCATTCATTGTTCTACCCCTTCAAAAGACTCCTCGTCCCTTTTTCTTCCCTACAACTTGATTTCAACATCCACGCCAGCGGAAAGATCAAGCTTCATCAGGGCATCTACCGTCTGCTGGGAAGGATCGATGATATCCAAAATACGTTTATGGGTTCTAATTTCAAACTGCTCCCGCGACTTCTTGTCGATATGCGGGGAACGAAGCACGCAATACTTGTTGATCACCGTGGGTAGCGGAATGGGCCCCGCAACATTGGCCCCCGTTTTCTTCACGGTGTTCACAATCTCCTCAACCGACTGATCGAGCAGTTTATGATCATAAGCCCTCAAACAAATTCTTATCTTTTGATTCAACATTTCCTTCCCCTATAAACCTTCTTATTCAATCACCTTACTGATGACGCCGGCACCCACCGTCCGACCACCTTCGC
>JAOZMY010000125.1 GCA_029934085.1 bacterium
CGGAATCCGTGGGGTGAAGCTCAAACACATCATGGGAGACGATGCCATGGACCCCGCACAGGGTGTGAACGTGGCCCACAAGTTCGTCTCCGACAAGCTGATGTATGGGGTGATCGGACCTCCCATGAGCCATGTGGCCCAGGCCACGATGAAGATCTACGGCAAGGCGAATCTGGCCTGTATCACCACGGCGGCGTCCAAGCCTAACTTGACGGAACAGGGCTACAAACATTTCTTCCGTGTGAACGCACGGAACGATTCCCACGGGTGGAACTGCGCCCTCTTCATCAAAAACTATCTGAAGGCGAAGCGGGTGGCGGTTCTCAACGAGAAGGTGGCCTACTGCGAAAACATGGCGAAAGAGACCATCAAAGGGCTGAAGAAACTGGGGATCAAGGACATTATGCAGGAGACGATCGTGGGGGGATCCAAGGATTTCACGCCCGTTTTGACCAAGGTGAAGGCCTTCAAGCCCGATGTCCTCTTCTTTATTGCCACAACCGCGCCGGATCAGGCGATCGGCGTGCGCCAGATGAAGGAACTGGGGATCAAGGCGACCTTCCTGGGAACGGAAGGTGCCCGGGACAAGAAGGATTTCATCCAGGCTTCGGAGGGCGCGGCGGAAGGCGCCTATGTCTATCACTTCGCACCGGATGTCTATTCCATCCCGGCGGCGAAGAACTACATTAAGAAATACGAAAAGAAATACGGTGCGATCAGTGGCTTCGGACCGCCGGCCTATGAGGCGATGAATATCCTCCTCGCGGCGATCAACCGCGCGGCGGCGGACGGAAAGATAACGCGCAAAGAAGTGGTCGAGGAGCTGCACAAGACGAAGAACTACAAAGGAATCCTTGGCTTTCCCATCACCTTTGACGCGAAGGGAGATCTCGAGGGTGGGGCCACCTATTTCTTCAAGGTCGTCGGAAAGGATTTCAAGCAGATCGCTGTCATGACGGGAAAATAGGAAGACAGACCCATGGAGGTCCTGGCCCCTTTACGGGGCCGGGGCCTTTTTTATACACTTTGTGGGACAGTCGGGGTATTATCCGTCCCGGCTTCACATGAAAAGGCAGGGTTAGATGGATCTTTTCCTGAAGGAGTTGCCTCAGCAGTTGGTCAATGGCTTGACGCTGGGCGGAGTTTACGCCCTGATCGCCATCGGCTATACGATGGTTTACGGCATCCTCGGTATGCTCAATTTCGCCCACGGTGAAATCTACATGATCGGGGGATTCACCGGCTGGTGGGTTTTACATCTGCTCAGTCGGAACCATCACGTGGTGATGAACGCTGCGGCGGTGATTGCCCTTATGATCATCATCGCCATGGGCGTGTCTGCCTTCGTCGGGGTTCTGACGGAGCGTTTCGCCTACCGTCCCCTCCGAAATGCCCCGCGGATCAATCTTCTGCTGAGTGCCCTCGGGGTCTCCATCTTTCTGCAGAATCTCGTCTTGAACTATCAGGGGGCCAAAGCTCGGGTTTTCTATGTCCATTCCTTGATTCCGGAGAGTGTGCGCCTGATTCACCTGGGACCGGTGGTGATCACGTTGACGCGGCTGATCGTTATCGTGGTGACCTTCTTCCTCATGGCCCTATTGAGCGTCATGATCAAACGGACTAAGGCGGGCAAAGCCATGCGGGCCACGGCCCAGGACCTGGAAATGGCGACGTTTGTGGGGATCGACGTGGACCGGATCATCGTTCTCGTCTTCATCATCGGATCGGCACTGGGCGGGGCCGCGGGAACCCTCGTGGGACTCCTGTTCACCCAGGTCGACTATTACGTGGGATTCCAGGCGGGGCTCAAGGGGTTCACCGCCGCGGTCCTGGGAGGCATCGGGAGTATTCCAGGTGCCATGCTGGGCGGGGTTTTGCTTGGGGTGGCGGAATCCCTCGCCGTGACCTTTCTTCCCGCCGCGTATAAGGATGTTGTCGCGTTTGCCATCCTCATTATCATCCTCATCATCAAACCCACAGGTCTGGTGGGGGAAAGGGTTCCCGAGAAGGTATGATGGCGTTGAGGGCGCAAGAGAAGAGACGGAGATTGACCTTCTACGGGGCGATCGCGGTGGCCCTTCTCCTTCTTCCCCATGTTATGCCCAACGAGTACTGGTTGCGGATCTATATCGTGACAGGGATTTGGGTGATGCTGGCCCTGGGATTGAACGTGGTGGCGGGATTTGCCGGTCTGTTCGACCTGTCGTATGTGGCCTTTTTCGGGATCGGGGGCTATACTTTCGCCCTTTTGTCCTCCGACCAGCTCGGGATTCATCTCCCTTTCCTGGTGGTCTTACCCGTGGCGGCTGTGTTGACGATGGGGGTGGGAATCGCCCTCGGCTCCACCAGCCTGAGGCTTAAGGGGGACTACCTGGCCATCGTGACCCTCGCCTTCGCACAGATCTTCAAGCTCCTCCTCCTCAACCTGGATACCCCTGTCAACATCACGGGAGGGGTCAATGGGATCTTCGGTTTCGATCCCATCAGCATCTTCGGATTTAAGATAGAGTCCCCGGTGGGTTACGCGTATCTCGTCTGGCTTTTTGCTTGCCTGGTGACTATAGGTTCTTACCGATTGAAGATGTCACGCCTTGGACGAGGTTGGGAGTCCCTCCGAGAAGACGAGCTCGCCTCGGAGGCGGTGGGGGTGGACACAACAAAGATGAAACTGATGGCCTTTGCCATCGGTGCCTTCGTGGCGGGGATGGCGGGGGTTCTTTTCGCCTCTCTCCAGGATTCCGTTTTTCCCAACAACTTCGATTTCCCCCAGTTAGTGATCGTTTATTGCATGGTCATCCTCGGCGGGCTGGGGAATATCCCCGGCGTGATCGTGGGGGCGATTCTCCTCTCCATCCTCCCTGAATTCCTAAGGGAGTACGGGGCCTATCGAATGATGTTCTACGGGCTGACCCTCATCGTCCTCATGGCCTTGAGGCCCCAGGGCATTCTGGGGGAAATCGGGTTTCTTACCAAGAAAAGGAAACGTCCAGACAAGGATGAGAGCGGCACCTTGAAGGCCTCCACGGATCTCTATTACAAAGAGGCGGAGGCACCCGTTTCGAAGGCGCCCAAGGTGCGCTACGCAAAAACGGGCCGGATTATTCTGGAGGTTAAAGGCCTGACGCAGGATTTCGGGGGAATTCGGGCCCTGGACGATCTCGACTTCGTGCTCCATGAGCGGGAGATTCTCAGTATCATCGGCCCCAACGGGGCGGGGAAGACCACTCTGTTTAATCTGATTTCGGGAATCTACAGGCCGACGGAGGGACATATCCTCTTTGAGGAACGGGATATCACCGGGCTGAGGCCCCACGAGATCGTCAAATTAGGGATCGCGCGAACCTTCCAGAACCTCCGGCTCTTCAACAAGATGAGCGTTCTCGACAACGCTAAGGTAGGGCGGTTTTGCCGGACCAGCGCGGGTCCTGTCTCGGTCCTTTTTCATCTCCCGAGGCATGAGCGGGAGGAGGCGGAAACCCAGGAAAAGGCGGATGAGATCCTGGGGCTCTTTGGTGGGCGGTTGACGGGTTATCGGTATCAGCAGGCGGCCATGTTTCTCTCCTACGCGAATCGGCGGCGCCTCGAAATCGCCCGGGTCTTGATGACGGAACCGAAACTTCTCCTTCTGGACGAGCCCTCGGCGGGGATGAACCCGCAAGAGACGAAGGAGATGACCGAATTCATCAAGTACCTGCGGGACGCTCATGGCTACACGATCCTGCTTATCGAACACAAACTGAACCTGGTTCGACGCATCTCCGACCGGGTCATCGCCCTCGACTACGGTGTGAAGATTGCGGAGGGGACGTATCGCGAAGTGGCTAACAACGAGAAGGTCATCGAGGCGTATTTAGGACGCAAGGGACATGGAAAGAGAGCCGGTATTAAAATTTGAGCATATTGACGCCTATTATGGTAGCATCCAGGTGTTGTATGATATCAATTTCGAGGTCTATCCAGGAGAGCTGGTGTGCCTCCTGGGGGGAAACGCCTCGGGGAAATCCACCACCCTGAAGACTATCTTGGGAGTTTGCAAGATCAAAAACGGCTCGATCTATCTCAAAGGGGAGCGGGTCAACGGCAAGCCCACGAAGGAGATCATCGAGAGGGGGGTGGCGATCGTTCCCGAGAACCGCCGGATCTTCCCCAAGATGACGGTCCTGGAAAACTTGGAGCTCGGGGCCTATCTAAGGACGGACAAGGAGGCGGTCAAGAGAGAGATAGAGAATATCTTCGACCTTTTCCCTATCCTGAGGAAACGAGCCAACCAGATGGGCGTTACGCTGAGCGGTGGCGAGCAGCAGATGCTGGCCATGGGCCGGGCGCTCTTGTCCAGGCCGGAGATCCTTTTGATGGACGAACCCTCCATGGGGCTTTCTCCCATGCTGGTGGACCAGCAGTTCGAGATCATTCAGGAGGTCAATCGCCGCGGCACCACCATCTTCATGGTGGAGCAGAACGCGAGTATGGCATTGTCCATCGCGGATCGAGGATACGTGCTCCAAACCGGCTCCATCGTGCTGCATGATACGGCTCAGGCCCTTTTGGAGAACGAAATGATGAAGAAGGCCTACTTGGGAGGTCAAGACGGGGAGGATGAGGAAGATGAAATCTGAAGCAGAGAGGAAGGCCTTCATCCTGGGGATGATGACGGCGTTCGCGGAATGCGTGACCAACGAGTGTAAGAAACTGGCGCTCTCTCCGCCCTTCTATCCCTCGGATTACCTGTTTTTACGCGAAGAGGCCGAAGAGATCGCTCGGGAACAGGCGATCTCCCTTTGGTATGAGACAAACGAGGACATTCCGGAGGACCGTCGTTTGAACTGGTTCGTACTCTATAAGTTTCCCGAGGCTCTGGAGGCCTACCGTGACTTAAGGAATAGGGGATTGAATCCGGCCACTGATTTCGAGGCCTTTTTCCCGGTTCTCAGTTATGGAATAGCCTGGCAGGAGGCGTGTCTCACCTTGACACCCGTGTTCCGGGAACCGCGGGAAACCCAATGCACCTTCGCAAGGTTTCTCTTGAACCCCGGGGATTGGCCGATTTCCAAAGGATAAGCTGGTCCCTT
>JAOZMY010000046.1:0-13706 GCA_029934085.1 bacterium
TCCTCGTGGATGGAGAAGAGACCGGAGCCGGATTTGTTCTGTGGGCAGACGTAGGTGCAGGTGCCGCAGCCGATGCAGATGGCGGGGTTGATTTCTACCTGTTGCTTTTGCTCGTTCCAGAGGAGGGCGGGACAGCCAAAGGTATTCAGGCAGACCTTGCAGCCCACGCAGTGTTCCGTGACCTTGAAGCGTGGGAAGAGGACATCGAGCATGCCCTGGGACTTGGCGTAGATGATGCAAGGACGTTTGACCCACAAAACGGCGATGCCGCCGTCGGGGCTTTTGATGAATTGAGCGGCCTCCTGAAGGAGGGCTTCTGTTTCAGGGACCCGGTAGGGGTCTACTTCTTTGACCCATTTGACACCGCACGCCTTGAGGAGCTCCGGGATGGTTACGGCGGTGCCGTCTCCCGTGAGGCTCTTACCAAATTCCGGTGTGGGCTGCATTCCCGTCATGGCTGTGATGCTGTTGTCCAAAAGCACGAGGATGAATCGTCGATCTTGAAGCACGGCATCCGTTAGGGAATGGATCCCAGAATGGTAAAAGGTTGAATCTCCAATGGTACCGAGAACGGGAATGTCCGACCGGTCCTGTTTGTAGGTGGAGGCGAACCCCGATCCGATATTGACGCTGGCGCCCATGTCCAACACCGTGTCCACGGCCCCCAGGGTAACGCCGAGGGTATAGCACCCGATGTCTCCCGTGTAGACTCCGTTCGGGAATGTCTGGCGAATCGCGTAGAAGGCGGCCCGATGGGGACACCCGGGACAGAGGTTGGGGGGACGTGGGGGGAGGTGCATTTCAGCAATTATGCTCAAAAGGTCTGTCGGAGGTTCCGGTATTTCGTCGATAAATCCATTCTCTTTTAGAATGGGCGCGAGCACCTGAAAAATTCGGTCGGTGTTGAGTTCCCCGGCGGAAGGGACGTGCCCGCTTGCGCGTCCCAAGAGGGAATCCGAGGGTTCTAAGAGCCATTCGATGCCCATGTCCGGTTCCTCGAGGATGAGGATTTTTTCAAATTTATTGACGTAGTCATGGACTATTTTTTCCGGAAAGGGATAGGTCATTCCGAGTTTGAGGACGGGGATCTGGGCGTGAAGCCCCAGTCTTTCGAGGATGTCGAAGGCCACGCGATAGGCCATCCCGGAGGCGAGGATTCCGAAACTTTTTTGGGAGGATTTTTCAGTGCTTAGTTCCATGAATGGTGGGTTTTTCTCGACCTCTTCGGCCAAGAGGGCCATCCTTTCTTCGAAACTCAATGTTGTGATATCAGCAGGCGGATCCTCCACCTTTTTCTTAATGGGACCCAGGGGGACGTTCTGCCGGGCGTGAGAGACGCGGTTGACAGGGCGTAGAATGATGGGTACTCCAAATTTGTGCGAAAGGGTCAAGGCGTAAGCGGCCATTTCCTTCGCCTCCTGGGGCGAGGAGGGGTCCAAAACGGCAAATCCCTCAATCATGGCGATCTGGCGTGTGTCCTGTTCCGTCTGGGAGGAGTGAGGGCCGGGATCGTCGGCTGAGATAATAACAAAGGCCCCTTTGATGGGGATTTCCCTGGCGTGGATGGCGGTGTCGAGCGCCACGTTGAACCCTACCTGTTTCATGGCTGCCGTGGCCCATTTTCCCGTGAACGCGGCTCCAAGCGCCACATCCAGGGCTACTTTTTCATTGACCGACCATTCAATGTAGATGGGTAGGTTGTCCCTGTCGCGGAAATCTAAAACACCTGGGAGGATTTCCGAGCTGGGTGTGCCGGGGTACGCGGTCATAACATCGATTCCGCCTTCTACAAGGCCTCGAGCAATGGCGACATTCCCCAGCATGATTTCTTGTTCGGTATGACTCATGAGAAAAGAACCTCCATGGATGGTGTCTGTTGGGTGAGGGTTGGTATTCCCTGCTGGAGCCAGTCGGGGATGTGTCTTGCGCGAATCCCCTCGCGGATGGCCTCAAAGAGGAGCCCTGCGTGGGTAATATCACCGATGAGGACGGCTCCGACGATTCTCCCGTTTTCTTGGAAAATCTTTCGCGTAATGTTTTTTTCTGTATCTTCAAAAGCGGATATCTTGAGTGTATCTCCCCGGATGGTTCCGATGCTGACGATGGGAACCGAGAAGAAGGGGATAGCATTGCGTGGAACCGGGGCAGAGAATCTCCGGGTTGAAATTAATTTTCCCACAGCGGACTCACCCGCAACGCGGCCGCTTTCCGCCGCGACGGGCCAGATGGCCCGGTTTTCATAATGTCCCGTTTCATGGTTGAAGATACTGGCGCAATCCCCGGCCGCGTAGTGGGCGGGAGATGAAGTTTCCATGGCATCGCTCACGGCGATTCCACCGTTTTCGATGAGAAGCCCCGCGTTTTTTGCCAGTTCGATTCTGGGTGAAACCCCTTTTCCGGCCACGATGAGATCGAATTGGATTTTGTTTCCCCGCTTGGTTAGGAGGACCCCTTCCTCCCGTCGCTCATCCCAGTCAGCAGACTTAATGGTTGTTCCGAGGAAGAATTTTACTCCATGATCTTCAAAGAGCCTTTGAATGATTCCAGCGGTATCTTCGTCAACGGTTCTCGAAAGGATTTGTTGGGAGGAGACGATGACTTTTGGTGGCAAGCCCAATTGTGTGAGGGTGTGGGCGATTTTGAGTCCGATAAGCCCCCCACCGAGAATGACGGGATGTGATGAGCGTGATACGTATCCCGCGATTTTTCGCGCGTCTTCCGCGGTTCTTAGGGTCAGGATTCGTTTATTGGGGAGGCCGATGATCTTGACCGATTTGGGAGCCGCACCGGTTGCCAGAATGAGACGATCATAGGAGAGGGTATTTCCGTCGCTGAGGGTCAAGGTTCCCCGTTGCGGGTTGAACCCTTCCACGGTTTTGTTAATGAGTGTGATCTTTTCCCATAATTTACCATAAACGGGCAGCGCGATATGGTTCAAACCTTCTGGATCTTCGATTAGTTGTGTGATTTCGGGGCGCGAATAAAAGGTTGGTTCATCGTTGCTAATAATCGTCACGGCAGCCTTTGGGTCATGGGATAGGATGGCGCGCATGGCGTGAATCCCGGCCGTTCCGTTTCCAACGATAACCACGTGCATCTTAGGCCCTCGCCTGCAACAGTTTGGCGGGTTGGATTGTGCGCTTTTTGAAGCGTTTCTGCGCCTCCAGTTTTTCATTGAGGGTTTCCTTGTCCGAGAAGATCAGGGCCCCCGTCGGACAGGCGCGAACGCACGCGGGTGCCTTGCTCCAGAGGCAACCGTCGCATTTGATGGAAACGTGTTCCGTAGGGGTAGGGATGACCGCCCCATAAGGACACTGGGCGACGCACATGAAACAGCCGATGCACTTTTCTAAATTGTTCCCCACCCGTCCGTTTTCGTCATTCTTGATCAGTGACCCCGACAGGCAGGCCTCGACGCAGCGGGGTGGATCACAGTGGAGGCAACGGAGCGGATGCGGGTAGGATCGCCGAAGCGTGTTGGTGTAAAGAGAGGTTTGCCTCTTTTTTGGGAACGGCAGCCCGGAAAGAGGGCTTAAGAGTCCCTTGTTCTTCAGATGCTCCGCCACGCAGGCCATCTGACAGGCGTTGCATCCGGGAAGGCACCGCTCTGGAAGGAAGAAAATCTCTCTCACAGGGTGATTCCTACCTCGGGTGTTTTAAAGATTCCGGACGGGTAGATACCACTGATGGCGGATTTTACCTGTTTGACGGCTTCCGGAGGCGGGAGCTCCAGGTTTGTCGGACAGATGCCCAGGATTTCCACGAAGGAGAACCCTTTTTGGAATTTCTGGATCTGTAGGCTTCGTTTGAATAGTTCCTTACCTTTGCGTATTTCTCCCGCGGTGAATCCCTTGAACCGCGCGACGAAAGAAACGCCTGGGATGTTCAGGAGTAACCGGGTGAAATCGACGGGAACGCCGTATTTTACGGTGGATTTTCCGTTTGGCGTCGTGGCGGTTTTTTGTCCCAGGAGGCTGGTGGGGGAGAGATGCCCGCCGCTCATGCCCATATTGAGGTTATTGGCGCAGAAGACGGAGAGGGATTCCCCCCGAATGGCGGCGTGGAAAAGGGCGCTGAGTCCCCGTCCGTAGAGGTCGCCTTCACCCAGGTAGACGAAGACGAGACCTTTTTCCCCGATTTCGTGGGAGAGTCCAACAGCTACCGGGATGGCCTGCCCCGGTGGAGCGGCGACCATATCTATGTCCAGATAGTCTGGAAGGAGCGCAGAACACCCCATTCCACACACACCAACGATATCTCCTGCTACTTGGAGGTCGTCGATGGCCTCTGCGATGAGGCGGGTATTGACTCCATGGGTGCAACCCGGGCAGAAGTGCTGGGGTGTCTCAGAGAGCGATTTCGGAAATCCGGCAATCTGTTCGAATTTTAATTCCATCGTCATTCCGTCCTTCGTAATTTCAAGGGTTACAATGCCTGCTGAATCCAGCTTTTGATCTGTTCAACTCTGGGAACCGCGCCACCCGTGGTAGAAAAGGTGTGGAGAGTCATGTCCTCCGGGATATACGGTTTTAACAGTTCGGCGAGTTGCCCGTTACTCATGTCAAGAATGAAGAGTTGGTTGGCTTTGCTCATGGCCTCCTGGAGGGCCTTTTTCGGGAAGGGATAGAGACTCGTGGGCTCGAATAAGGAACAGGGATTCACCTCGTTTTGAAAACTTTCCAAGGCGCGTTTGGCCTGGATGGCCGCGATGCCAAAGGCCACCACGAGCGTTGTGTTTTCGTTGCCCTCAATTTTGTAGCTGCCGTCTTCTTCTCCGAGGAATCGGGCTTGTTTTTCTTTCAAGGCCTCCTTCCTCTCTTCCATTTTCTCGATGTCGAGCGCAAGCGTTGTGAATTTTACAGGTTGGCCCCCATTTTCCCCTTTAATAGTGGGGTGATTTTTAGGGATGTCGTGGATTTTGAGCGCCGAGAAGTCCACGGTCTCTGTGAGTTGCGCGCAGGCGGCGTCCAGGAGGATGAAAACGGGGACATGATAGGTTTCCGCGAGTCGAAAAGCCTCATTGGTGGCCAATACGCAGTCTGTCGGCGTGGAAGGAGTGAGGACCGGGGCGAAACCGTCTCCTACTCGCGTTCCGTAGAGGGCGGCGAGGGTATCGGATTGTTCGGGATATATGTTCCCCGAACCTGGTCCGCTCTGCGTAAAGACGATACAAACCAGAGGGAGGTCAGCGGCCGAAAAGTACGAGGCGGCCCGGAGGGCATCCGGCAGATCGACGGAATTGACAGCGGTAAGTACCCTGGCTCCCCCTATGGTGGCTCCGTAAGCCATGAAGAACGCGGCAAGGGGATCTTCCGCCTGGAAGACCGTGAGGCCCCTCCCGTTATTCTCTTCTTGGATGAGATATTCCATCAGATCGGACTGATTGGGGACAGGATATGCGTAGAACCGGGTGCACCCGGTTTGGATGGCGGCCTCCCCAATGGCCTCGGCACCTTTGAGCAATCTTTTCTTTTCCATATGTCTTTCCTTTTAGGATGCCACGACGATGGGCACAGGTTTGTAGATTTCAAAGGCTGTAACCGGACATACAGTGGCGCAATTGGCGCATCCCATACATAATTCTTCGTCAGTGCATTGGACGGGGTGGTACCCATTGAGGTTGACCTTGTTTGATAAGACCAAGATCTTTCTCGGACAGACTTGTGTGCACAACCCGCACCCTTTGCACCGATTTTGATCAATCACAACGCGTTTCATGATATCCCTTTTTGGTTGAGATTTTTTGCCTCAAGATGACCCAATTTTAATGCCTTTCGATTGAATTCGAGGAAGCGCTTTGGTGAAGAGCTTTCCACGTAATCCCTCAATTTTGTGAAGGAGAAGACCGGTTTACCAAAGAATGAGAAGAAGCCGAGTAGGACCATGTTGGCTGAGAGGGGAGATCCGATTTCTGCGGCAATTTTATCGGCATTAATTGTATAAAGCCGGATGCCTTTTTCGTCCAGGTAGGCGTCGAGGGATGGGTTGCCCGTTCCCTGCGTTGGGGTATTAAGGATGCAGAGTCCCCCTTCTCGGAGCATGGGGAGGTTTTTGATGCCTTCCGAGGCCTCGAATCCCAGAAGGGCGTCCGCTTCTCCCGTTCCGATGATGGGGGATTGGTATGGGCCGATTTTCAGGTGGGAGACAACAGATCCTCCGCGTTGGCTCATTCCGTATTCGTCCGCACTGAAGACGGGCAGGTCTTGCTGAAAGGCGATGTTGAGCAGAATCGTGCTGCCGACGAGGACGCCACGACCTCCCACGCCGGCAATGATAAGGGCTTGTTTTTTCAAGCTGCTTCCTCCGTTGGGACGGTATAGAAGGTTACAGGCTGAGAAGGTGACTCCTCAATCTTTTTCTGGGCGTTTTTGGCATTCGGCTTTAAGGGCACGATGGCCACATGCTCCATGGCGTCCAGAAAGGTATGAACGGCCTGGGTGTGTTCTGGGCGGACCAGTAAAATGCACTTGACAGAGGCCGTGTTGTAAACGGCATTGGTGGTGGCTTGCATCCCATAATGCAAAAGGGCGGCAGAGTCGGTGATGCCGAGAATGGGGGTGGATGGTTTTGGAGATTCAGCGTGAAAGACTCCGGCCGCGAAGCTGATGGCCCCGCCTCGGGAGACGAAATGGTCTGCGGGAAGCCCCGCAGTCAGAGGTGTTTTGTCCACCACGAAGACGAGGGATGGGCTCTTTTTCTTGAGGCTTCCAAGGAAATGCGCGAGGGAGGAGGCTTCTCCTGCTTCGGTGGAAGGGGGTGAGGCTTCCTCGCCTTTTGTCTTTCCGGTACGGATTTCGTCCAGAACCGGGAGAAGCATGTCTTTTTGCCAGGAAAACTCTTGGCGGAGCCTCTCGTCCGTCATCCGGCCCAGAATTTTTTTCCTTTCCGGTAGTTGAAATTGCATGGTTGGGAAGCGGTCTTCGATGATGACGGTTTTTTTGACGGATGCGATGAATTGACTGATAGGTTGTACTGGAAGGGGAAATGGCATCGCTATGGAGAGTATGGGGATACCGTGTCTTTGAGCCCAAGGTTCAATGAATGACAGATTGGCGTGATTGCACACGATTCCCAATTCCTTTTTGCTGCCTTCCACACGATAAATCAGACTTTTCGTATCGGATTCCGCAATATCTTTGAGGCGCTGGTTGAGCTTTTTATGTAATAGAAAGCGGAACCGCGGGGTTGCCGCCCAGCGCGCCGGATTTTTTTCGAAATCCGCCTTTCGTTTTTTTCCTGTTTTCCATGAATGCGTGTATTGGCCCTTGGGAATCTTCGCATCGAGGTGGAGCATAACGGGGGTTTCATATTTTTCCGAAAGGGTAAAGGCCTGTTTTATCCCCATTGGTAATTGGCTGAAATCGGAGAGCTCCAGCACGGGCATTTTTGCGAACATGCTCAAAGATACGGGATCGCAATGACTGCTATAAGCCAAGGGTGGGGTGATATCCAGGGTGATAACAACAAAGCCACCCGCTACCCCCGTATAGATGGAACTCATGAGGGGATCCATCGCGACCGGTAGGGAAAATCCGTGGGTGAGAAATGCGGAGCGTTTTTTCCCGTAGCTGTAGGTCAGCGCAACCTCATAGCCGATTTTTTCACTGATTGTTTGTTCTGCCTGGAGGGGGAAGTGAAGCCTTTCGGCGGCCTGGTTAATCAGGTCGCAAGCGTGGTCACTCCCTTCTTCCAAAGCGATAGAGATGTATTGACACCCATTCCCGATAAGTCCTTCCGCAAGCCATTGACACCAATCCGTTTCCATAGAGACCTTTCCATTCTTTCTGTTCCCTGTGCCCCTTGAAGGGAAACTATTCGGGAGGTTTTTTCGCCTTTTTGGCGTTTCTTTTGGCTTGTTCAATGATATCGAGGAGCGTGGTCATTTTGTCCTTAGGCTTTGGGTGAAGAAACTTCTGAATTTCCGCCGGTTTGTAATGTTCTTGAAGATACGCTCCGATATCGAAAACGAGTTCCCAGCAAATAATGATACGGTCGCACGGCATCCCATCCTGGAGGGTCCTGCAGTAGGAAAAGGGAACTTCTCCCCCCAGTCTGGGACACCGTAAGACTTGTTTGTCTAATTCTTTTTCGTTCGTCATAAGTCGAACAAACCTTTAATTAGTTTTCTTTTACTTCGCGGCAACCTTGGGTTTGGGTAGCGGTTCGATGGCCCTTAAGGCGCGCTCGATCTCTTCCTCGGGTAGCTCGTAGTCATGGAGTTTTCCGGAGAAGTAGGCGTCGTAAGCTGCCATGTCAACGAGACCGTGGCCGCTCATGTTGAAGAGGATGACCTTTTCCTTACCCTCTTCCTTGGCCTTTTTGGCTTCCTGGATGACTGCTGCGATGGCGTGATTGGTCTCTGGAGCCGCGATGATCCCCTCGGTCCTTGCGAAGGTGACTCCCGCTTCGAATGTTTCAAGCTGATGGACGGCGCGTGGTTCGATGATGCCATCGAGGATCAACTGGCTGACCATAGGTGCCATGCCGTGATACCTGAGACCACCGGCGTGAATCGGGGCCGGGATGAAATCGTGTCCCAGGGTGTGCATCGGGAGCAACGGTGTCATCTGGACGGTGTCGCCGAAGTCGTAGGCGAAGGGCCCCCGTGTCATGGTGGGGCAGGATGTAGGTTCAACCGCGATGATCTTGATATCTTTGCCAAAGATCTTGTCCCTGGCGAAGGGGAAGCTCAGTCCGGCAAAGTTGCTTCCGCCACCGGCGCAACCGATAACGATATCGGGATAATCTCCGACCTTTTCGAACTGTTTCTGCGCCTCGAGGCCGATGATGGTTTGATGTGTCATGACGTGATTCAGGACGCTTCCAAGGGCGTATTTGGAGTTTTCGTCCGAGACGGCGGCTTCGACGGCCTCACTAATGGCAATGCCAAGGCTGCCGGGTGTGTCGGGATCTTTTTCAAGAATCTTGCGGCCCGCTTCGGTTTGTGTGCTCGGGCTTGCGTAGCAGGTAGCTCCCCAGGTGTTCATCATCAACCGGCGGTAAGGTTTCTGCTGATAGCTGATCTTCACCATCCAGACTACGATCTCGATGCCAAACATGGCGCCAGCAAAGCTCAGGGCGCTTCCCCACTGGCCTGCGCCGGTTTCCGTGGTAATCCGCTTGGTTCCCGCGATCTTGTTGAAATAGGCCTGCGCAACGGCAGTATTGGGTTTATGACTTCCCGGAGGGCTGTAGCTCTCGTTCTTGTAATAAATCTTGGCAGGGGTATCCAGGGCTTTCTCTAAGGCGTATGCCCTTACCAAAGGAGCCGGACGCCAGATGCTCAAAACCTCAAGAACCGGTTCGGGGATGTCGATCCAACGTTCGGTACTGACTTCTTGCTCGATGAGATTCATAGGAAAGATCGGAGCTAAATCTTCCGGCCCAATGGGCTGACCCGTTCCAGGATGAAGGGGTGGCTGCAAAGGTGTGGGCATGTCAGCGGCAATGTTGTACCACTGCCGTGGCATCTCGTCTTCGGTTAGCAAGATTTTTTTGACCTCCATAAAAACCTCCTTTAGGTAAGGGTTAAAAATAAAAATAGGGTCTTGTGTTTCAAGACCCTTTCTTCCCAAAATTTCAGGATACCTGCCAGTGCCACCTGTACCCTTTCGTTACCCTGCTTGTTTCATAACTAACGTTCATCAGCCATGGACGCTAACATAATAAAAACATGTTTGTCAAGGAAAATTTGTGTGGATTTTTAAAGGAGTGATTTTGAATTTCGTAATTTGGTAGAAAAGCGTAACCTATTGTATTAATTATATAAATTTTGCTGGAAGTTGTTTGAATATGGATATAACTAAGTTGCGTTACAAGTAAAGCTCATTGTAGGGAAACGAGGTTTTGATGATGGATGTATTTAAGTAGGAACAAAATTTTAAACAAAAGTTGAAAATTGCGTGATTAGGTCGTGATGACTTGAATGAAGGACATTGACACGAGTTTAATTCGAGGGTACGGTTGAAATCCGAAAAACGAGAGAGGGGGAGCCGAGAAATGCCGAAAGCGGAAGGTAGAATCGTGGAGTGGGTCTCTGAAGAGGCCATTCGCACGGATTGGCTTGAGACCTTGCCGTATTCTGGGGATCCGCAGGTGGTAACGTATGAGACGGATGAGTTCTCTGCCGTGTGCCCTTTTTCGGGATTGCCCGATTTAGGACGCTTGACGATACAGTATGTCCCTGATAAGGCCCTTGTTGAATTGAAGTCCTTGAAATATTACGTTGTGTCATTTCGTCAGGTGGGAATTTATCAAGAGAACGCCACGGATCGAATCTACCGTGACCTTTGGGAGTTTCTGAGACCAAAATATTTGAAGGTTGTGCTTAAGTATAAGCCTCGGGGAGGTTTTATTGCTCGGTGTGAGAAGGCAAGTGCTTCCCCCGAGACCTTGAAAGAAATCCTCTATTCCGCTCCGGGAGATTGATGTTACCAGAGGCCTCTATCCAGATCCCTGGATCAGCAGGGGAGGGTAAGTACGCGATTCTAATGGCCACTTTTGTTCTGGCGCTTGGGGCGGCCAATGTCATTGCCTCGAAAATCATCATCCTTTTCGGTTTTGCCGCGCCGGCGGGGATTATCGTCTATCCCCTGACATTCATGATGACGGACGTGGTTTCCGAAGTCTATGGAAAAGCCAGAGCGAAGCAGGTCGTGTGGACCGGGTTCGCGATGATGATTTTGCTCCTGGTCATTACAAGAATTGCCATATGGCTTCCCCCTGCACCCTTCTATCGACAACAAGAGGACTTTCGCAAGATTTTTGATGCCTCTTCCCGGATCATTCTCGCTTCTCTAATCGCCTATCTCGCGAGCCAAACGTGTGACGTGGCTTTGTTCCATTTCTGGAAAGGGGTGACGAAAGACCGCCATCTTTGGATTCGAAACAACCTTTCGACGATGACCTCTCAGCTTATTGACACGGTTCTCTTCATCTTTATCGCCTTTTACGGGGTTTATAATTTCTACGATTGCCTTCGTCTTATCGGAGGGCAGTACCTGTTTAAATTTGTTTTTGCGATTCTGGACACTCCCTTTGTCTACCTGGGGGTATGGTGGGCAAGGCGGTAAATGAGAGGTCGGAAGCTGAGGTCGTGGTTCAGCCGTTGTTTTCCGGAAGGCTAATCACTTCCCAGGTGCCGAGGGCTTCCGGGACGTCAAGATGTTCGATTCGCGGGTAGCTTTTAAAGTAACCGGCGAACATGGCAAAGTCTCGTTCGGAAGGGGTATGAGAGCGGAAATAGGTCTTTTTTATTGGTTCGGGTGGTGGGTCGAGAATCTCGCCCTTCTCCAAGACGGGAACCCCGCTTTTGATCAGGGTATGGCAACGACTGAGTGCTTCCCCGATGGGTAAACTATTATTAGCTTTGTAGAGTGCCACATCTCCCTGCGCCCCGATTCCTAAATGTCCTTTGTTTTCCAGCCCTAAGAGAGCTGCGGGTAGAACACGGGTCTGGTGCACGAAGTCTGATATTGTATAGGATGTGTCAGTCTCAAAGAGCCTTTTGAATATTTCTGGGTAGAACGTTTTTGCTTGGGCACCCAGGCAGAGGGATGAAAAGGCGAGATGCCCTTTGAAGTCAGTGTGGGTTGCCAAGGTGGTGACGAAGTCGCTCTGGGATTTGGGTGGGACTTTGAGGTAACGGAGGGGGCTATGCATGCCCACGTGGGCGGATAGATCTTCTCCTTCCCCTATCTCGGCTTCGATCTTGAGCTGGCTGTGTGATTCCTGGGGCGCGAGGCCAATGTCACCGATGATCCCTTTGTTGGCAATGAGGTTTGAGACCTGTTTAAAGGCGTATTCTCCGTCGATGGCTCTCCCTATATGGCTATAGTAGAGGTGTGGAATCTGAGGGAGATCCTCGTCGAGGAGCCTGGAGGTTAGTTCGATGAGTAAGGGGAATTTGAGGGAGAATTGGGATAAGTAGTCGATGACTCTTTGCGCCAGAATATTGTACCGGGCAAGATTGCTTTCCTTGAAATGGGCGCTGGTTTCTGGGAGACGGATATTCAATGCCCGAAAACGATGGGTGCATGTTGTGAAGAAACGAACTGTCCATTCCGGAGGGATGTTGGAGCCAATCAGGGTGCCGAATTCACGAAGCGTCAGACAGAGAGAGGCAGAAGTGTCCTGGTAGGGCAGGGAGGAGAGATAATGATGAATACCCTGGGCCGTGGTTGGGAACATCATCGATTCATGAAGATGCGTATACCCCATGGCAGCGTATTGACGGCTGATCTCCGAGGGGCCGGGGAAATTTTCTTTGAGGCCATAGAATGAAAGACCATAGGTTGCGAGCTGGGTTCCCGTTTCAATCCCCCCGGGCAGTGCCCAGAATCCGGCACCATCGATTTCCTTATCCGGCTTTTTGAAGGGTTTAGAAATCAGGCCGTCCTGGATGTAGATGTTTCGGACCTCACCCTCGATATGGTTTTGTGGGTCGTAAACTTCTACGTTTTTGATAACGAGTTTCATGATCTCTTGACTCGACTCCTCACAGGAAGGTTAGGGCTTTCATGGGACAGAGGTCTACACATGCGTTACACGTGGGGGCATCCGGGACGACCCGCCGGCAGGCGTCAGGGTTTTTGATGGTGATGAGCCCATCCACGATCGCGATAACGGGGGATTCGATACGCCGGGAGCCCTTTCCGTTGGCGAGCTCTTGGCTTTTTTCCAGGCTTATTTCACATACGGCGGCGCAGATACCGCAACCATCGCATTTGTCCCGATCGATGCTCAGGCCGGTGGCTTCCCGTTCCCCTTTGTCCCCAAAGGCCTCCTTCAGTTTTTGGTAAGCTTCGGCGTATTTTTCTTCCTCTACGAGGGGAGGGCAGTCTTCAGGTTTAGCTTTTCCGGTCAGGAGGGCGGAGGCGAAGGCCATGCAGACCATCCCGCATTTGCGGCAGTTGGTCCGGGGAAGTAAGCGATAGACGTCGAGAACCTTCATGCCCGCCATTTCACCTGATCCTTTCTTCGATAGCCGTCAATACGGATAGGTCGGTTGGTTGGGCCGTAGGGAGGATTTTTCTGAGCCAGACGGACGCGCCGTCCAGTCGAAAGGCAAGTCCTTCCGCTTCAATTCCGGTCATGGCAACGGGAATGACGAGGGAGGCGTTGTGGGTTGTCTGGTTCTGCAACGCGGAGACGGCAATGACGGGGAGGTTGAGGGCCTGGATCAAGGATATCTGCTCTTCCTTGAAGAACCAAAACGGGTCTGACCCGACGCAAAACAGGACGTCCCCTTCCTCCGGCTGATAAGTTTGAAGGTCTCCTTGGAGTATCGGGGAGTCGGAAGGATCAATCCCTTTAAGGATAAAGGCCTGGTAGAGCCCAAGCGCGTTAAAATCCGAGATGATGGGGAGTAGAACACAGGGTGTTCGGCGTTGGATGACATTGCAAAGTTTGACAAGCCCGTCCATCATGGCCTGCGGGTCCTTTTGGTAGGCGATACCCCGCCCAACGAAAAGGGCAACGAAGGGGCTGGCTTCAATGGCACGAACCACGTTCTCCAGGTCTTTCGGGATGGAAAAGGATTCTTCCTCAATAATCTCCGTCAAGGCCTGAAGCCGTTCCAATTCGTTGTCGACATCGATGGAGATACGCTGGGCGAACCCACCCATGTCGTTTTCGTAGGGATCCGCATAGAAGACCTTTCGGCCTATGTGACGGTCTGGGGCATTGATCCCGGCGACAAAGACGGC
>JAOZMY010000046.1:13806-17670 GCA_029934085.1 bacterium
GTATGCTTCGTCAAATGAAATAGGAAGAACATCTTTCGAAGGCTCTTTACGGGAAGGGAAAACGAGCTTGGCGTGTTTGGGCTCCCGAAGGAAGCGGTGACCCAAGTGAAACTTTGACAATCCCCAGGAACAGGAATTGAAGATTTGAACGATACGGTCTTCCCTCAATGTGAGATCGATATCCTCACAAAGACACCCGCATCCTGGGCACACTGCGGAGTCAAAGGGCTCGCCTTCGGCTTCGTGAAAACGGTCTTCCTCTTTGATAATCGCGTCTTCAGGCAATGTTAATTCCTTTCCAGTGTTACCGGTGTATGCGGTCTGTTAAGGACTTCAATTTTGTCCTTTCTGAGCGTTTCTTCCCTAACCAATCACATGGGTCTTGTCAAGGAAAAAGAAATTTCTATCCCGATAAGGAGGGGAGGAGGGATCGAGGAAGGTAACGATGCTGCGAAACCGGGATCCGTTTCGTTGTAATAGGCAGGTGATTTATGTCTGTAATAGCTTAAAACTTCTCTTCCTATCAAACCGCGCAAGGAAAAAATTTGACTTAAGTCAAAGAAAATGGTGTTTGATTTTTGTAAAAAAGTCTTGACATTAAGGGGTAAAAGTTTATTATATAGGTTGGAAGGTAATTAATTAGGACGTTTGTTTCGGGAAACCTAACAAAGCAACATAAAAAACTTGGAGAAGAAAGGAGGAGTATATGGTGCGAAAAGGGATTTATTTTATAGTAATGGCGGGTTTTTTATTCGCTGTGCTGGGTGTAGGGGTTACTCCGGCATTTGCGAAACCCTCCAAATGTGAAACGTGTCACGCCAAACTTAATCCCGGCTTAGTCAAAGATTTTAACCGTGGGAAGATGGCGGAAGAACTCACATGCGCGGACTGCCATGGCACGGCTCACACGAGCGCGGCCGACGCGAACAAAGCTGTCTTGCCTACCATCAGTACATGCAAGAAGTGCCACAGCAAGCAGGTCAAACAGTATATGAGTGGAAAACACTCCCTTGGCTTGCTGCCGGTCATGGCGTTTCCTGGATTCACCCATAAACAGCCCAAGGCCTTCATCGCGGGGCAGAAAGGGTGTAATGGGTGCCATAATCTGGGCATTACCGATCAAAAGGTCCGGGATAACGAGCTGCGGAAATACTACAAATACGGCATGGATTGCCAGAACTGCCATACGCGTCACGCCTTTTCCAAGAAGGAGGCCTTGCAGCCCGAGGCGTGTAACAGTTGCCATACCGGCTTTGACCATGCCCAGTGGGAGATGTGGTCTCACTCCAAGCATGGCGCGGCTTACAAAACCGACCGTAAGGCCCATCGCGGCCCTACGTGCCAGGACTGCCACATGCCGAATGGCGACCATCGCGTTATGACAGCATGGGGATTCTTGGCGTTGAGATTGCCCGAAGCCGACAAGGAATGGATGGGGTATCGGGTAACGATCCTCCAAGCCCTTGGTGTTCTCGATGCGAAGGGTAAGCCAACTAAGCGTTTGGATGTGGTCAAGGCGGCTAACCTGGCTCGGTTGACCAAAGAGGGATGGGAGAAAGAAAGAAACCGCATGCTGAAGGTTTGTGAGAAATGCCATTCCGCTACCTTTGCCAAAGAGAACCTGAAGAATGCGGACCTTATGATCAAAGCGTCCGACAAGATTTTCGCTGAGGCCATCAACCTCGTGGCGGGGCTCTACAAGGACGGGATTATTAAGAAGAAGACCAACCAGGCTACATTCCCGTATCCTGACCTTCTCACCTTCTATGAGGTGAATACCCCAATCGAAGAGAAGCTGTACGAGATGTTCATGGACTACAGGATGAAGACTTACCAGGCCGCGTTCCACGTCATGCCGGATTACACGACCTGGTATGGCTATGCCAAGTTGAAAGAAACCTTGGTCGAGATGAAAGAGATGGCCAAACAGATGCGTTTGAATGCAAAATTGAGCAAAAAATAGCTTAGCAAACCCGAAAACTTTGGGGGCAGGGCACATACCCTGCCCCCTTATTTTTTTGTGGCGCCAGCCTAACCTATTGATAATATGAACATAAACGTTTTTGGTGATTAGCCCAAGATTTTTCTGTCTTTGCCGCTATTTTTCAACTTAGAGAGAAATAACTAAAGATTACAGGGTATTTTAAATTTTTTCTAAAAAGCACTTGACAAGTTGATTGTAACGTGCTTTATTTATAAAAGAACTTACTCCAACTCTATTTTGGAGGGCAAAATGAGAAGGGAGAGAAGACGGTCGGAAAGGATTCCTGTTGAGCATCTGGTGGCATTTTCTTGCTATCGCCGTGGTGACAGTGTTCCGTATGATCATTCCATGGGAAAGGCGGTCAATGTGGGTGAGGGCGGAATGATGCTACAGATTTACAAGCCCGTGGAGCAGGGAACTGTCCTGGATCTTGAGATTGGCATCGGCAATGAAATTGTGGATGCCAAGGTGGAAGTCCTGGCGACTCGGAAGATTTCCTTCAACGGGGACGGCTATACCGCATCGACACGATTTGTCTACATCGATCATCGAAATTATCTGAAGATGATGCGGCTTGAGAGGCTATCCTTCACAAGGAAGGCGGGAAACCTGTAGTTAAAACATCTTGCCCGGGTTTAGGATTCCCTTGGGGTCGAGGAGGTTTTTGATCCTTCGCATGACCTCTAAGCTTTTGCCATGCTCGAGTTCCATGAATTGCATCTTCCCGATCCCAACCCCGTGTTCACCTGTGGCGGTTCCTCCCAGGGAAATGGCGTATTCAACGAGTTTGTGATTGATTTCCTCCAGCACGGACCACGATTTTTTGTCTTCGGGGTTTCCCATCATGGGCATATGGATGTTTCCGCTTCCCGCGTGTCCAAAAACGTAACCGATAATGTCTTTTTCCAGTGTAATCTCTTCCGCGTAAGCCACAAGATTTGGTAGCTTTGAGATAGGGACAGCCGTGTCGATGGCCATAGGCTCTAATCCCGGGTGTTCCCGTAAGATGAAATCGTGGAGGTCGTATCGCGCTTGCCAAAGTTTGGCCCGTGCCTGACGGCCGATACCAGCCTGAAAGTTGGTTGCACCGTTGTCTTCGCAAAGCCCCTTGACCAGTTCAAGGTCGATGGCGAGCCCCTCCTTATTGGTTCCGTGGAATTCGATGAAAACAAGCGGTGTCTCTGGAAAGTTGAATTCTTCCGTGTACTTGTTGACCAGCCGGACACAGTTGGTTCCAAGGAGCTCAAGGGCCGCGGGCGCCAATCCGCTTCGTATGATTTGGGAGATGGTAAGGGTGGCCGATTCCGTGTTAGGAAAGGAGACGGTGGCGGAAAGAAACTCTGGGGGGATCCCCACGAGTCTCAAGGTGATCTCCGTAATAATCCCGAGGATGCCCTCTGACCCGGCGAAAAGCCGGCAGAGATCAAGCCCGGAAGAGGTCTTGAAGGCGAGGGTGCCAGGGTGGATAACTTCCCCATCCGCGAGGACGATGGTGAGTTTTTGGATCAGATCCTTCGTCGCGCCATATTTGATGGCGCGAATGCCGCTGGCGTTATTGGCCACCATTCCCCCGATGGTGGCGGATGCACCGGGGTCGGGTGGGAAGAAAAGGCCATAACGCGCGAGTTTTTTGTTCAGATCCTTGAAAACAACACCCGCCTGAACATCTACCTGGAGGTCGTCTTCGCGGATGTTCAGAATCTCGTTCATCTGCTGGAGGTCGATAACGACTCCGCCTTTTACGGGAATGGGGTTTCCTTCCAGACTTGTCCCGGCCCCCCAGGGTGTTACGGGGATTCCTTCTTCGTAACAGAGCCTGACGATTCGGCTGACCTCTTCCGTGCTTTCGGGCCAGACGACCACATCCGGCTTGTGAGGAG
>JAOZMY010000126.1 GCA_029934085.1 bacterium
TATCCTGCCCCAGGCCCGTTCGGAAGTGTCCCGCCTCGAGATCGTGGGTGGCCAGGGCATTTCCCGCCATTAGGGCGTGACAATAACCGTTTTCGATAAGGGCCTCCATGGCGTCTCGGCTGTCTTTGTCGAAGGCCACGGCAGGTCCCATGACCCAGACGATATAGCCGTGATCCCTGTCATAACGAAGGATATTGTAGAGCTGATCGTAAGAACGGGAGAAAGGGGTCTCACGGGTTCCCCTTGTCCGGAAAGAGAACTTATCCTCTGTCTTTCCCGTATTGAAGGAAAATCCGGTGGTATGCACGTAGATGCCGTCTTCTCCGTTTTCCGTCCTTCCAATGACCACCCGGTCCCCCTTTTTGAGACGGCGGGGTTCCACCACTTCTAGTTCCTCTTCCCTGAGAACGAGAACGCAATCCATCCGGCTTTCACGAGCGAGAATCCACTTGCCATTGCCGAGATGAACGTATTCAGGATGGTTCGACGTGGCGTGAAACTCGTCCGGAGCGACCCCGTCCTTTTCAACCGTTTCCGTGTGGACAGCAGGTGCCTCGGAAAGGGGAGGGTAGGAAAAATCCGGGGGGGCGAAGGCTGGGTAGGGAGGAACCATAAAATGTCTCCTTTTTTTGTTTTTCTCCATGCCTGTTTTTAATCTAATGACTAATTAACGGAAGAGGAGGGGCTTGTCAATCGGAGGAAGCACCGCATGGTAAATGTTTCTTCAATGTGGTAAAAAATACCGATTATCCAAACTTTTTGTGTGGGGAAGTGTTAGATGACTTGGAAGAAGCGAAGGAGAAATGAAAACCCGACGGTTCTTCTCCGGCAGATAAAAAATATCCTGCGCATCATCTATTCCAGGGAGATTGCCGAACAGTTGATCCGGCATCTCAAGAACAGAATGGATATCTACGGTCGGAACGAGATTATCCGTTTTAAGAGGAAACGGTATCGAGATAGACCTGTCCTGACCGAAAAGGATTCCGTTCTTATTACCTACGCAGACAATATTAGGAAAAAGGACGAGAAACCCCTCGTAACGCTTCACAAGTTTTTGCGGAAGTACGTGAAAAATATCGTGACCGGGGTTCACATCCTTCCCTTCTTTCCCAGTAGCTCCGACGGGGGATTCGCCGTCATAGATTACAAAGAAGTGGCTCCCGAGTTTGGAGACTGGAGCCACATCCACGCCATTGCCAGGGACTACCATCTGATGGTAGATCTGGTTCTAAATCATATCTCGAGTAAATCACGTTGGTTCCAGAAGTTTCTTCAAGGAGACAGGCAGTACAAAAATTATTTTATCTGGTACGACCATGAGGCTTCGATGCCCGAGGTGTTTCGACCGAGAGAGACCCCGTTGCTGACAAAATTTGAAACCGAGTGGGGTACGAAATACGTCTGGACGACCTTCAGTGCCGATCAGATTGATCTGAATTACAAGAACCCGGAAGTCCTGATGAGGATGATTGACGTCCTCTTGTTCTATCTTTCCCAAGGCGTGGAGATTATCCGCCTCGACGCGGTGGGTTACGTGTGGAAAGAAGCCCATACGAGTTGCGTGAACCTTTCCAAGACCCACCAGATCGTGAAGCTCTTTCGGCATATCCTGAGATATGTTGCTCCATACGCCATGATGCTGGCTGAGGCCAATTTCCCCTATAAAGAAAACGTTTCCTATTTCGGGGAAGGCGACGAGGCCCACATGGTCTATCAGTTTTCCCTTCCACCCCTTGTCCTGGACGCCTTCGCTCGTAGAGACGCCTCCCGGATCAATCGACTCAATGAGGTGACGCGAGGAGATCTCCTCTTTTTCGATTTTCTTGCCTCGCACGATGGAATTGGGGTGTTGGGGGCTCAGGGATTCTTAACAGAAGAGGAGATTGACAATCTGGTAAAACAGACCCTTGCCCATGGAGGATTGGTTTCCTATCGCGTGAAAAATGGTGAGAAAAAACCTTATGAATTGAATATCACCTATTTCGACGCTATCAACGATCCCCATGTTCCCGATGATCCCCTGGCGGTCAAGCGTTTCATAGCCTCCCAGGCCGTGATGCTGTCCCTTAGAGGGGTTCCCGGGATCTACATCCACAGCCTCCTGGGATCCAGGAATTACTATGAAGGGGTGAAGAAAACGGGAGTCAACCGGATGATCAATCGAGAAAAATTGTCTCTCCGGGAGCTTGAAGCATCCCTTAGGGACAGAAAATCCCTGCGGTATCAGGTCCTGGAAAGCTATTTGAAACTCCTCGACGCGAGGAAGGAGATTCGTTCCTTCCACCCGGGAAGCCGAAGGGAAGTGGTGAGGCTCGATAAACGGCTCGTCGCCGTAGAGCGGCGATACCGGGGGCAGAAGGTTCTGGCTATCGTCAATGTGAGCGATGAGGAGATCCCCCTTCCCAAGCATGAAATGCGGTTCAATCTTATCGACCGGACTTTTTTCGATGGGAAGGTGGAACCTTACGGTGTGTACGCCCTCGAATGATTCGTCAGCCGGATAGTGCTCGTTTTAGGTTCTCGACAGCCCGAGTGGCGGGAGACTGGATGAAGACATCGGTCAGGGTGCCGGTGTAGGCCGAGGGTTCCAGGTTGATTTCGATGAGCTTGACTCCCTTCTGTTTCGCCTGCCGAGGGATCTGTCCAGCTGGAAAAACGACACCCGTTGTGCCGATTACAATCATTACTTCCAGATCTTTTAAAAGTTCTTCCGTTCCACGCCAGGCGGTGAAAGGAATCCCTTCGCCGAAGAAAACGAAATCGGGTTTGAGGATGGAGCCGCATTGGGGGCAAACCGGTGGAAGCCCCAGCCGAGAAAAGTCGGCTTCGGTCTGGTGCCCGCAGTGAGTACAGACGAGGAGGCGGGTGTTGCCGTGAAACTCCACGATGAAACGACTTCCCGCCTTGTGGTGGAGATTATCAATGTTCTGCGTGATAACACCCACGAGGAGCCCTTTTTCTTCCATCCAGGCGAGCCCTTCGTGGGCGGCGTTGGGCTGGGCCTTTTGTAAGGGCTCGAAGAACATCTCATAGATGACTTTCCAGCAAACCTCCCGGTTGCGTTTGAAATAGTGGATGTCCAGGTATTTCGTGTCGATCTTGGACCATACACCATCGGGACCTCGGAAGTCAGGAATCCCACTTTCTACCGAGATTCCGGCACCCGTAAACGCAACGGTTTTATGACTCGCACGGATGAGATCGGCAGCCTTTTTGATGGAATCGTCTTGTGGATTTACCCGCATAAGAAAAGTCTAAATGATGTTGTCAGCCTTGACAATCCCTTTCGTGATTCGGTATGATCACCACCGATGCCGGAGTGGTGAAACTGGTAGACGCAGGGGACTCAAAATCCCCCGGGCCTTGCGCCCATGTCGGTTCGAGTCCGACCTCCGGCACCAATGGTTTTTCATTTTTCCTTTCTTCGGTTTTTCTCGTTATCCCGTTTTTTTATTCTCAGGAAGCCGCCTCATCGTGAAACTTAAGGAAAGGCAGGACGATGAGGCTTCCAAGGGTAACAACCCCCACGGCGCAGATTCCCATTCCGAAGGAACCGAGGTCGCCTGCGAAACCTATCATGGCCGGGAGGATTCCGCCGCCGAAGAGAAAGCTGAAGGGAATCGTCAACGAGACCGTGACGTTCCTGATTTCATCTGCGGTAATCCTTGAAACAGCGGCAAAACCGGCGGGGAAGAAGCAGGTGGAGAACACGGGTTGCAAGAAAATGAGGGGAAGGATAAAACCCCCTTTAAGGAGTCCGAGAAAGATTGTTGTAATACCGCTTGTGGCAAAGATGATGCCGAGTGCTTTTTTAGGACCTATTTTGTCGGTGAGCCAGCCTGCTACCAGGGTCATGAACAGGCTGGAGATCCTGGAGATTCCAATGATGGTATTGATCCATGTTTTGTCGAAACCTCGCTCAGCGACGAGATAGAGAGGTAACATGGAATAAATTCCAAAGGTTCCCCCGATTCCAAGCCCGAAGATAAAGATCATGATCCAGAAACTTCGGTTCGCAAAGAGGGTTTTCAGGATGGAAAAGTTTGGAGACTGTCCATGGAATTTTCCGCCCCGCCCAAACTTGAGAAATGAAATACTCACGATGAGGGTACTGCTTCCGATGATAAAGAAGACCCCTTGCCACGAGGTCCATTTAAGGAGAAGCTCCGCCCATAGCGGAGCTGTGATGAAACCCAGATTGGGGGCCCACTCGTGGATGGAGAAGGCCTTCCCCCAGTTTTCAGGGGCGACCAGGTGGGTGATAGAAGCGATGCCGGAAGGGATGTAAAGCCCCGTAAAAAGGCCGAGGAGAGTCAGGCAGACGATGATCATGTGATAGGACGGAAAGAGCGGAAGGATGAGGAGGGTTAGCCCGATCCCAATTCCGCTTAAAACGATGGTACCTTTATGGGTAATACGCGCGCTGATGAATCCGGATGACAACATGGAGATGCAGTATCCAAAAGTAATGAAAAAGAAAAAAGATCCTGCCTCGGTGTGACTGATGGCAAGCCCTTTTTCAATGGTGGGCATTAACGGGGAGAAGATAATCCTCGATAGGAAATTAAGATAGAAGATTCCCGCTAGGAAGATGATGTGAGGAGCAGCGGCACGAAGTGATCCAGAGAGGGGGATGGAGGATTTCTGGGTGTTACCGGAGGTTCCTATATTTGTCCCTTTTCCCATATCCGGTGTGATATGCCAGATTTTTTCAATAATGGCAATGGCACCCTCCAGGGGAGGCACCATTTTTGCCTCAAGGTAATGCGGCGATGTTGCCTTTTTCAGCCTTTCCTTTTGAGGTGCAGAATTTCTCGTGCCTCAGCGGAAGAGGCCACCTCTCGGCCGTAATCCTTTGCCAGTTTGACGATCCGCTCCACGAACTGGGCGTTCGATTTGGCCAGGACCCCCTTCGAGAAGTAGATGGTGTCTTCCATGCCGACCCGCACGTGGCCGCCCATAATCATGGCCATCATGGCCATGGGAAG
>JAOZMY010000127.1 GCA_029934085.1 bacterium
TACCTGGATGAAGATGACATCGTCAACGCCCTTGGGGGTCTGCCGGACGAAAAGCGGCACTGCACGCGTCTGGCACTCGGGGCCTTACACTATGCCATCCGCAATTTTCTCCTCCATCACAGCGGTGAGGACACGGAGAATGTTTTGGACCAGTAGGGTTTCAAACCCGGCTGGCTGAAATCAGGAAGCGTTTATATTTTCCGACCCTTTGTTCGTTGATTCGGTGGGCCCGGAAACGGGTTCATTGTTCAACGTCACGCGGTTCAGTTCCTTGGAGAGCTTCTTTGTCTTGAAGTGCTTGCTGATGAGTTTTGGCACCGTCAGGATGGCGATGATCAAGGCGCCGATAAGGCTCGAACCGAAGATCACCGTGATTAGGGATGTTCTGACGTGCCAGAAAAGAAAGTTAACCTCCACAGGCACTCCGTTCTGGAACCCGAAGATGCTAACGAGCAGGATTAATAAAAAGGTTATGATCAATGTGACATACATACCTTGAAAACTCCTTTTGTTTATTCTCAACTTCCCCAGTTAAGTAAAAGATGTCATCAGTGTCCGGGGATGACTTGATTTTGCGAGTAAAAAGGAGGGAAGATTCCCTCCTTTTTACTCGTTTTGGGGGAAATGGTGTTATTTCTTTTCCTTGGTTTTTTCTTCCTTCTTTTCTTCTGTCTTCCGGATAGTTTTTTCAAGTTTATCCAAAGCGTCGGCAGTTTTTTCGCGAAGATTATCGGCAACGAAACGTAAGGCCTCCGCCTGTTCCTGCAAGTCCCGGATTCCTCCCGCTTTCTGATAGGCTAAAACCGCGATAACGAGTGCGACGATTGCAATGATAAAAGCCAAAATCGTCATTGTTCCACCTCCTTTTTGTTTGGTAGTTAGAATCTAAACACGATTGGGCCGAAGTCAATAACATCGGAAAAAAACGGGGGAGAGGCACAGGCCTCATTCCCCCGCTGGGCTGTTACTCTTTCTTGAATATTTTACGGACGGCGAAACTCGTAGGCCACCTTATCACCGGAGAGCTTCACTGGAACCGCCACGAGATCCATGCCGATGGAGAGTTCTTCGTCGGAGATCGAGGGGCTGATTCTCCCGAAGACCTTGACACCGTCGGGATATTCCACCACACAGATCCGGTAGGGCAGGTCTTTCTCAAATCCGGAGGGGGCATACATCAGTTTGGAATAAGTCACGAGTTTACCCGGGCCCGTTATCTCGAACCACTCCATGTCGGAGCTGAGGCACTCGGCGCAATCGTTCCTTGGGGGGAAATATTTGGTCCCACACGATTTGCACTTGGTCCCCATGAGTGATCCCTCGTCCAGGAAATCAACGAATTTCGCCACCTTTGTCTGTGATACGAATGAGACTGTTCCGAAACGTTCAAAACCCATTATTCATCCCTCCCGAAGATTGTAACGTTGCCATAGATACCGACGCCGCCGATGTTGTGGACGAGGCCGATCTTCGCGCCATCCACCTGCATGGGACCGGCTTCCCCGCGCAACTGGAGTGTGATGGTGCGGATCTGTGAACCCCCGGTGGCTCCGATGGGATGTCCCTTGGAAAGGAGCCCCCCGTCCACATTGACGGGGATTTTGCCGCCGATGTAGGTTTCCTTGTTGCGGATCAGCTCTTTTCCCTTGCCGGGTTCGGCGAAACCGAGGTCTTCATAGGCCATCATCTCGGCGATGGTGAAGCAGTCGTGCACTTCGGCTACGTCGATGTCTCCCGGGCCCACACCGGCCATGTCGTAGGCCTGTTTGGCTGCCTCACGGGCGCAGGTCAACCCGGTGAACGTGGTCCTTCCCGCCATGTTGATGGGGGCACTGGCGGCGCCCAACCCAAGGATCCATACGGGCTTGGGGGACAACTTCTTCGCCATCTCTTCGCTGGCTACGATGATACAGGACGAACCGTCCGCGTTGGCGCAGCAGTCGAAGACCTTCAGCGGTGTGGAGACGGGATCCGATTCGAGCGCCTTCTCAAGGGTGACACCTTTCCGGTACACGGCTTTTTCATTGATCTGCCCGTAGCTGGCTGCCTTGACTCGGATCAGGGCCAGGTCTTCTTCGGTGGTTCCATAGGTGTTCATGTGCGCGCGGGCGTGCATGGCGTAATAGGCGGGCATCATCGTCCCGAAAGGGGATTCCCACATGATATCCGCGCCGCGGCCCATACGCTCTTGGGATTCGGCGGAAGAGATTTCCGACATCTTCTGGAAGCCGATGACGGCCACCACGTCGTGCAGGCCCGCCTGGATCATGGAGAAGGCCACCCGGAGCCCCATGCTGCTGGAGGAGCAGACGCTCTCGATATAGAAAGTGGGTTGGGGATTCAGTCCCAGGTATTCCGCCATAAGGCCGGCCGGGGTGCGCTGCTTGTCGTATTCCGGGGCCGAGCAGATAATAGAGGCCTGGATGTCCTGAGGTTTGATCTGGGCGTCACGCATGGCCTCGGAGAATCCTTCGAAGACGAGCTCACGTATGGAGCCCTCATAACCTCTCACGAAGGCACTCTGGCCAACGCCGATAATTCCTACTTTTTGCATAATTCCCTCCTTGATGATTCGTATTTCAAAATCGCGGTCTTACAATCGTTCCTTGACCTTTGCCACGGCCATAAGTTTCAGCTCGTCGGCATCGGCGAACAGTTGGCGCCGCTCGCTCTTGTATTTCTCCACAAACGCTGCATCCTTGATGCCAGGCAGGTTGATGTCCACGCTCAGCATGGCAGAGCGCAGGGCGGCTTCCGCCACGTAGGCTCCGACACCCACGTCGGAGATGGCTCCTTTATTCCCGTAGGAGGCCAGCGGCACGGCGATCTTGAGGACCTCCAGGCACTTGCGGCAAATTTCCATGGGAACCTCGGTGGCTTCCTTTGCCGCCGCCTGCATGGCCTCGGTCCGTTTCGCTTTCTGCTCGTCCGTGTCCTTGGGCATACGCAAGGCGTCCATGAACTTGCTGAAAACCGCCATGTCTTTGGCCGTCAGCTCCTTGAGGTTTTCGATGATCTGACTCAGGTCGTCCGCCGCCTTCTTGGCCTCGTCCTGAACCTCTTCATAACCCTTCTTACCAATGGTCAGGTTGGCCACCATGGAGACCATCGACGCGGCGAGGATTCCTACCACGGCGGAGACATTCCCTCCACCGGGCGTGGGGGAATTGGATGCCGCTTTAGCGATAAATTCGTTTAAACTCTGATCAAAAAGTTCACTCATCTTTCTCCCTCCTTTTTACGCCAATCCCTGAAGCTTGATTGCCTTCAGGAGATTGTTCATGATAATCGTCGTCGTCAGAGACCCAACACCCCCGGGAACCGGAGTCAGCGCTCCGGCCACCTCTGCCACATCGGGCGCCACGTCGCCCACGTATTTCCCGTCTCCTACCTCGTTCACACCGGCATCAATGACTACGGTGCCCGGGCTGATCATTTCTTTTGTCACCAAGCCGGCACGGCCCGCGGCGGCAACTACGATTTCTCCCCTACGGCACTCGGCGGCCAGGTCCACCGTCTTGGTGTGGCATACCGTAATGGTGGCGTCACGCTTGATGAGAAGAGATGCCAGGGGTCGGCCGACGGTATCCCCTCTGCCAACCAGGGTAACCCGTTTGCCGCGGAAGTTGATCCCCGCGCGCTCGGCCAGCGTGATGCAGCTCTGAGGTGTTGCGGGAACTAGGGCCAGGTGCTCCTGCCCGCCCAGCAGGTAACCGCGATTGACGGGATGAACGCCGTCCACGTCTTTCTTCGGGGTAATGGATTCCATCACGGCCTCTTTGGACAGGTGCTTGGGCAGAGGAAGTTCCACCAGGATGCCATGGACGTCTTTGTCCTCATTCCAGCCCTGAATCGTTTTCAGCACCGTTTCCTGGTCGGTGTCCGCATCCATCGTTTTCAGATCTACGAAGATGCCCAGCTTCTCGCCGATCTTGACCTTGGACTTGGCGTACCAGACGCTGCCTGGATCGTCACCCACGAGGAGAACCGCCAGTTTGGGATTGACGCCTTTCTTTTTGAGGTCTTCCACTTCCGCCGTGATCTCTTCACGAATCTTGTCTGCAATGGGTTTGCCTTTAATGATTTCTGCTGCCATGATTTATTGCCTCCTTTCGTTAAATACTACCGTCGGATCTTGAGGTTTGTTCCGATACTAAATCTCGTGAATCTATACCACACTTTTTTGAAAAATCCTATGGGTTGTGAAAAATGGTTCAAAATCGAATTTTGTTGCGGCCGTTTCAAAGCACGTGGTAGTTTGATAAAAAAGGATATCAAAGAGGAGGAATGAACCATGGCTGATAAAGCGGATTCTTTTCAAGGTGTATCTATTGTTTCCTGTGGGACGTTGCGGATGGAATTGGAAAAACTCAAGGAAGAAGGCTTTTTGGATGCCGACAAAATCCTATACACCACGCCGGGGCTGCACGAGGTTTGTTCAGAGTTGAAAGAACAGGTTTTGCGGCGTGTTAATAAGGCGCTGGAGGTATCGGACAAGGTGATCGTGGTGTATGGCAGCCTCTGCTACGTGGACCCGGTGGACATGAGTGGCTTGGACAAGCTGTTGGAGACCTTCGGCCCCAACGTGAAGCGGATCAAGGCCCAGAACTGTGTGGATGCCCTGGCCGGCCGCCAGGAGCGGGAGGAGATCGCAGCGGGAAGGAAGGTCTTTTGGCTGACACCGGGTTGGATGCGGTTCAAGGACCTGGTTTTCAAGGATTGGGACATCGGGAAGATCAACGAGAACTTTCCAAAGAACGACGTGGCCATCGTTCTGGACGCCGTCGGCTACTACGACAAACTCATGGAAGAGGACCCCATGAAGATCCTCGAGTATTCCGATTGGATGCACTTGGGTGTTGAGGCGTATCATGTTACACTGGACCGGTTCAAGGGGCTGTTGGTGGATAAATTGAAGGAGTTGAAAGGGTAGATTGCGAAAATGGATCTTCAAGATTATTTATGAATTC
>JAOZMY010000047.1 GCA_029934085.1 bacterium
TCTGGCTTCCCTTCCCTTCGGCAGCCTTCCCATCCCACTCCTGCGGGACAGTGGCCTTTCTTGCCGAAAGGCTCCCTGCCATTTCTTGGCAGGGCACGGGTTACAGCGGCGGGTCCGCGCCGGATTCACACCGGCTTCCCTTCACCCAAAAGCCATATTCAATTGTCTGAAATTTTGTATCACACTATTTTCAAGCTTGTCAATGAAAATATTTGGGTAGTAGGTGGTAGGTAAAAGGCAGAAGAAAGGCCGGAGGAACTCCCCCGGCCTTCTTGATGCTGAATGGTTCAAACTCAGGCGAACCCGTTTTCCTTATGTTTCTGGTAGATGGTCTCCGCCAGCTCCTCGATCGCCTTTAAATCTTCCTCCTTTGGGAGCCCTTTACAGAGCACGGGCTCAAGAATCTCCGCCTTTCCAAGATTGGTCAAAAGTCCCTTGATGATATCCACCGCTTTGGTTCCCCAACCGTAGGACCCAATAACAGACAAGAACTTCGCCTTGGGTTTAAGGACATTTACCAGGTAGGTTCCATAAACGATATTAGGGTGTGGTCCAAGGAGAACCGTGGGTGTACCAATAACCACGGTTGCCGCATCCATGAGATCCATGGCAAGTTTGCCTATATCTACAATTCCCGTGGCAAGGTTGAAGAGACTGACGGTCACGCCTCTCTCCGTCAGCGCCGCTGTCAGGTGATCCACCATCACCTTCGTGCTGCCATGCATGGAGATGTAGGGAATTAGTACCAGGTTGCTGGGGTCGTCGTAAACCCAGTGATGATAGGCATCGATGATAAACTCCGGCCTATCATAGAGCTGGCCGTGTGTAGGCGCAACAATATCAATCTCTAAATCCTTGATCTTCTCCAGATTTTTTTTGATCTGTCCCGCAAAAGGCACCATGATCTCCGCGTAGTAACGCTTAGCGGCTTCATAGACCCGGCCCTCGTCCTTCACGAATAATTCATTCGTTGCAATGTGAGAACCCAAAAAATCTCCCGAAAAAAGAATTTTATCCTCCTTGAGATAGGTAAACATAGTTTCCGGCCAATGGACCCAAGGGGCATGGATAAACTGGAGGGTCTTATCCCCCAAGGAAAGCGTTTGCTTGTCCTCCACCGTCACGAATTTGTCCTCGGGAAGATGAAGGAGATCCATAAAAATGCCTTTCGCCTTAGGTGTTAAATAGACCTTGGCCTCAGGATACTTCTCGAGCACTTTTGGCAACGTTCCTGAATGGTCTTGCTCCCCATGATTGGCAATGATGTAATCGATGTGGTCCACATCCTTGAGATACTCGAACAGGACGTCGGCCATGTGGAAATCGACCGTATCGATCAGCGCGGTTTTTTCACTTCCCTTAATAAGATAGGCATTATAGGTGGTCCCATCCGGAAGTGGGACCAGGTTGTCAAACAAGCGCCTGTCCCAATCAATCGCCCCAACAAAATAGACGTTGGGCTTAATGGTAATGGGGTTCATGGCTATGCCTCCTTCTCAAACTCGCTCTTTCCGGCGCCACACACCGGGCAGACCCAGTCTTCGGGCAAATCGTCGAATGAGGTCCCCGCCGGGATATCGCTTTCGGGATCTCCCTGATCGGGATCATACACATACCCACATACCTGACACACATACTTATCCATTTCCTTCTCCTTTTTGTTGGTTCCTGTTTTTTCTCTTCCTCAAATAAAGGAAAGCCGGTGAAAAATCAAGAAGTTTATTGTTCGGGCGGACCGACTGATTCACGGCCCGCCCCGTTTCCGTTAAAATTCGCTTAAAAGAAGGTTCCGTTCATCAGCGAGAGGACGATGCCGAATCCCGCGACGATGATGAACCAGGCCACCATCAAACCCGTAGTCAATTTACCAAATTTTTCCAGTTCATCCATTTTACGCACCCTCCTCTGTGGTTGATCCGTATCTGCCTAACTTCCACGCAACCATCAAGGGATAGGCCATAACAACGATCCCCATGACAAATGTCAAAAGGAACAACGCCGTGCTTCCCCAATGAATGTTCAATTTGTACGTGTAGATGGAATAGTTGAATTTTCCCAGATATACCATACGCAGCACTTCTCGGGAAACCGACATACCCAGAACCGCCAGAAAGGCGAACAGGGCGGAGATAACCGCATACTTCTCCGGCGCCTTCTGCGCGGCCATGAGGATAAGAAAGAAGATCACCCCAAGGATCACACCGATCCAAAGGAAGATGTTCGACGTGAAGCTGAGGTTTTTTGGCAGGTCGAAGAGCCACCAGAACCCGATGATGATTTGGACAAGCGTAGCCCACAAAGCCATTTTGGCTCCGGAAACCGCTACCCAGTGGAGGTAATCTCTGTCCATATCCTTACGGGTGCTGAAAAACCATCCGTAGAGCATCATAAACACCCCGGTAATGGCAAACGAGGGGATGATGAAGTGGAGATAACGGGAGATCCGGAAATCATAGATCGTGGTTCCGCTCGTGTTCATCACGGTCCCGGAGAGATACCACAACTTCCACTTCTCCGGTTCGAGAAACTGCACCGAGAGAAGGTGCATGGTAAAACCGGCTAACAGCAGCAACCCGAAGGTAAACCAGCCGAAGAAACCGAATCCCTGCATCCCCGATTCCGGATTGCGTTTCAGATAGAAGGCATACAGAGCCAGAAACGCCGCCGTCACGAAACAGAGAAATCCAACGGCCCACCAGGCGGAAAGTAGATTGGAAACATACCAGAAGGGATCATAGACCACCTGAACGAACAGTAGCGGCGCCACACCCAGGACCACGGCCGCAGAAAGATTGACCGTGGAGGACCGAGCGAGAAAACGCGACAGCCTCTTGTTGTTCTCTCCCTTTTTGTAGTGTTCGTAGACGGCCATGAACGATCCGCCGATGGCCAGATTGACAAAGATGATATGCAGGGCGAAGGTCAGCACCATCAACACCTGGAAAAGCCATGGGTAGAACGGCACGCCCATGGGGTCCCGTAACCCATTCAAGACTTGTGCAAGATCCATTTTACTCCTCCTTTACACGCGTGAAGGGTTAGTTGCCCAAAACCCACGCGGGGTCGGCCTTCTGATCGGGATTCACGAGAGAAGCGATATAGGCCGCCATGGCCCGTTTCTCTTTTTCTGTCCCGACAAACGGAGGCATGTAGTTGTAATCGTCCAATGCGTCGAGGAAATCGTAGACCTCCTCGGGTGTCTTCGCGCCGAATTTGACCATCAGCTTGGGGATGGAGAAAAAACCGTTCGACTCCACCGTATGGCAACTGATGCACTCCAGCTTGGTGAGGATGCGTCCCGCCGCCATGAAATTGGACGCGTCGATCTCTTTGACGCTGTCGGGCGCGAAATAGTAGTTCTTCAAGACCCCTTCCTTGTTGAATTTGGCCACCTCGCTCTTGACGCCTTTCGGCTTCATATCCTTCGCAATCATCTGGTTGCTGTACATGTAGCCCGGAATCAGATAAGGCCGACGGGCCATTTCACGAACCGTCTCACCCGCGCAGATCCCCACGAAGAGAATCAACATGGCGATGATGGCCGGAATGGGTCCCGCCGTCTTCGATTTCATGAATCCCCACACACCGAAGTAGATGAAGAGCAGAACACCGGCGCCGATGGCAACCTTGAACATGGTCTGCGTGAAGGCCAGGTCCTCAAAGATGATTGTCTTGGCCGTGGCGGGTATCTTGGTGAAATACCAGACGGTAAACAGCCCACCGACGATGAGACCACCCAGACCCCACTTCGCTGCCACCTTCATGGCCTTGGATTTGACCTCGGGATCCTTCAAGAAACTGGCCACGATGGCGGCATAGGAGCCACCCACCACGAACATAAAGGCCGTCCGCACGAAGAGCTGAGGCCAGTAACTCGGATTGAAGAACCCATCAAAGAACAGGCCCGTTTCAGACCATTTCCCCGGCGTCAGCATGAACCCGAGGATACCGGTGATGATGACCATGCTGAGCCACGCCGACATGGCGTAGATCAGACCGATTCGCAGATGGGCCTTCCGGGAGATCTTTCCGAAGGTGTAGTAATAGGTATAGATGGTTACGATTTCAATAAGGAAGAACACCCACTCTGTCGCCCATCCCCATACATAGTTGTGGATCAGGCCTGAAATGGCCCGCGGGCTGATGAGCGTCGCGGCATACCAGATCCCCGCACCTGTGAGGGATCCGGTCACAAAACAGAAAATCAAAACCAGAAGGCTGTATTTCTTCACGAACTCCAGCATAGCCAGGTCGTTTTCCTGATACGCCTTCCGTTCCATGAAATAGGTTATCCAGAACGCGCCCGTGGCAAGATGACAGGGAAGGATATGATAGGTGGCAATAATCGCCATTAACATCCCGTTCCCTACCCCATGCCATTCAAACAATGGATAAAGCATACGGCACCTCCTTCAAAAAAACAGGGTTGCCTGCATAAAAAACAGACAACCCTCCTTGTTTCTATTCGATCATTTCACAAATCACTCCACCGTAGTCCTGGCAGGATTTTATACTATTCTCGATGTCCGCCTCTTTCAGCCTAAAAGATCCCAGGTTCGTCACATTCATCTTGAAGACGTATTCCATCGTCTCATAGATCTCGAGAGGGGCATCCCCCGAGTGGGTATAAGACCCAAAGGCCCCACCCGGCTTGCCTTCCAGGTTCGCCTTTTCAGCCAGAAACAAAAATGACTTCATGTTGGCCGTCATATCTCGGTGATAGGTAGGACAACCAAAGATATAGGCGTCGTATCCCTCGAGATCCTTCTCATTCTTGATTTCGGAGATCGGCTTGACCTCCGCCTCGCATCCCTTGATGCGGACGCCCTCGGCGATGTAGTTCGCCATCGATTCCGTGTGCCCGTTTCTACTGTAATAAGCAATCAAAACTTTTCCCATTCCTTGAATCTCCTTCTTCTTATCTTATATTTAAACCTGGCGGGGCCGTATCCAGTCGCCCCACCAGGTTGAATCCATTTTTATCTTTACGGTTTCCAGACTTTCCAGACCTTTCCAACCAGATCCGGCCCCACCTTGAGGGTCGGTCCACCGGGTTCCCATCCGGAAGGTGTGGCTTCCGCACCCTTTGTCTCTCTCACAAGCTGGAAGGCCTTGATCTGACGGATTGCCTCATCCACCTTACGCCCCACAGGCGGTGTCAAGACCTCCATGGCCTGCACCACACCGTCAGGATCGATGATGAAACGGCCTCGGACATCGACACCCCCGGCCTCATCATAGACACCGTAGACCTTTCCGATATTTCCAGCGCCATCCGACGCCATGGGGTAAGGTATTCCTCCATCAACCATTTTGGCCAGTTCTTCCTCGTCCCAAACCTTGTGAACGAACATGCTATCCACACTCACGGCGATTACTTCGACACCCAGTTTCTGGAACTCTTCATACCGGTCAGCGACCGCTGACAATTCGGTCGGTCAAACAAAGGTGAAATCACCCGGATAAAAACATAAAAGCACCCATTTGCCCAAATAATCCGAGAGCTTCACGCTCGTAAACTTGCCCTTATGATACGCTGGCGCCTCAAAATCAGGGGCCTTACCGCCTACTTTAACCATAACCATAGAATCCTCCTTTTTTATCGATTCTGTTGTTTCTTCTGTCTCGCCTTTTGGTTCGCCAACCACGGATCCTGTTGGCTTACCACAACCAACGACTTCTTCCTCTGCCATACAAAACCTCCTTCGTTAATGTTACTGTGAGTTAATTGTCGAGAAAAACCTTCTCTCCATACCAATAAAATGACTCAAAGATGTTATTCCTTGACCTTCATGGTCAACCACGCATCAACTTTCCTCTGATTTCGCTTGAGGGGCATAACCTGTCTGGTTGCTTTTGCACCCTTTTTGTCTCCTCGATCTTCCATCTTATTCCTGCATTCTTCACATACCCCATAGAAAATCACGCAGGTTCGTTTGATCTCAAACCCAGTCCATAAGGTCTCCGGGACCTGCATTGAAAACAAGGCATCGTCGAAATAATCGATGATGCGATGGCACTCTGTACAAATTAAATGGGAATGAACCGAGGTGTTTCCATCATAACGCGTGACCCCCGACTGGGGGTTGATCTTCTGGATAAGTCCATGTGTCGACAACGTCTCTAAAGTATTATAAACCGTTGCCTTCGAAATCCCCGGCAGGGACTCAAAAACATCTTCAAAGACCTGCTGGGCACTTGGATGTTTGTTTGTATGAACAAGGTAGTCATAGATCAAGATACGTTGAGAGGTAACCTGAAGCCCATGACTTCGCAACATGTCAGCTATTTCTTCGTAATCTCCTTGTATCAATTTTTACCTCACATTTTAGATTTGTTATAAAATACTATGCGATATTAAATTTGTCAAGGATAAATTTTATAATTCAACAGACTTTAGAGCTTATCTCAGATTTGATCTCAACTGCTGGAGATCCACTATTCACCTCGTTTGGAGAAAAAAAAGAGCGGGGAGTGATCTCCCCGCCCGTCACTCCATTCCAAAATTCCGTAGCTTATTTGTAAGGAATCCGCTTGAAGGGTTCAAATGGGCTTTTTGCCTCTTTCAGAAGATCACCATAAAGGGCCACGTTTCGGTCCTCCAAGTGATCGAAGATCATGGGAGACTTGGTGCCCCAGGAAACGTATTTGATGGGATCGGGATCCAGTTCGGCAAAGATAATCTCCTCCGTGCCACGCGCCTGAGCCAGACGTTGGGCAATGGGATCGACGATCATGCTGTGGCCGAAGTAGTAGTTTCCACCGAGGTCAGGACCCACAATATTAACCCCGACGATATAAACATGATTGTCATAGGCACGAGCCCGGTTAGTTACATCCCAGATATCGAAACTTCGCAAGAGGGCCGAAGGACGAACGATGATCTCCGCCCCCTGGATGGCGAGAATCCTCGAAATCTCCGGAAAATCCCCTTCGTAGCAGATCATCATCCCGATCTTCCCCAATCGCGTTTTGTAGGCCTCGATCTCCGTGCCGGGAGTCGTCCACCCCCCGCCACCGAGACGCTCGGACGGGAAGGGATGGGTCTTGTGATAGACACCTACGATCTTCCCCTGATCGTCAATTAGGACCGCGGAATTGAAGACTTCCCCTTTTTCCGCCCCTCGCGAATAGGTCGGCCAGATCACATGAACCCTCAAACCCTTTGCCGCATTCTGGACCGCCTGCGTGAGTTCCCCAGGGATTTGATCTACTTTCTCGTAGAGTTCTTCCACGGAAACACCCGGGGTAAACCCCGTCGTGATGGTCTCCGGGAAAACTACAAGTTCCGCACCCGTCTCCTTCACGGCCCTCTCGAGCCATGTGAGACATTTATCAATCGTCGCCTGCACATCGTTCAGCACCGGGGCAATCTGGACCCCCGCAACTATAAATTTCTTCATCTTTGCATCCCTTTTATAAAGTGGTCATGATAGGCTCACATGGAGCAGACAATGAAGCCCACCTCCCACGTTTCATTACTCGGCTTGGCAAGATTCCACCGAACGTGGTCACGACAAGCCGATGGTCTCCCACAGAAAAAACGGCAAGATCAGCCTGGAAACCGGCCTCCACTTTCCCCAATCTTGCCTCCCTTCCAACGGCTCGAGCAGCATGAACCGTTACTCCCCTGAGGACCTCGTCCGACGGCAAACGATATAGGATCGCAGCCATCGTCATGGTCGTCAGCAGGGAAAGGCATGGAGCCGAGCCGGGATTGAAATCGGTGGCAAAGGCAACCGGCACACCTTGTTCCAAGAGGCTCTTCACGGGGGGCACCTTCTCCATCATGAGATACATGGCCGCGATGGGAAGAAGCACGGCTACCGTCCCAGCCTCTTTGAAAGCCGGAATGTCCTCCTCACGTAAGTATTCAAGGTGCTCCGCCGAGGTTGCCCTAAGTTCCGCTGCCAACCTCCCGCCTCCTGAGGCAGTCAATTGGTCTGCGTGAACCTTCAGTTTCAAACCTCTTCCGCGTGCCGCCTCAAGGATCTCACGACTTGTCTCGACATCGTAAACGCCCTCTTCACAGAAGATGTCGCAGAACTCAGCCAAACCTCTTTCCACAACAGCAGGCAACATCTCATGGATTACCAGGTCAACATATTCCCTTGGGTTTGTTTTAAATGTCTCCGGAATGGTATGAGCCCCCAGAAATGTAGGAACGACGTCCACCACATGATCTCTGTTAAGAGCCTGAATAACCTCCAAAAGACGCAACTCGCCCTCCAACGTGAGGCCATACCCGCTCTTCGCCTCCACGGTGGTCACACCCTCCCGCAACATGGCATCCAGGCGGCGCATTCCCAGATCATACAGTTCGTCGAACGAGGCCTCACGGGTCATGCGAACGGTGGCGTTGATCCCTCCTCCTGCCTGGAGGATCTCCAGGTAAGAGTCCCCCCGCACGCGCATGTCGAACTCATTGGCACGGCTTCCACCAAAGACAAGGTGGGTATGGCAATCGATAAATCCGGGGAATACCGTATCCTCGGACAGATCCTGAATATCCGCTTCGGAGAGATCGAACTCGGAAGGGACATCATCCTGCTTGCCAACCCAGACGATCTCATCGTCCTTAATCAGGACAGCACCTTTTGACAGGATCCCCAAAGGGTTTTCATCTCCTTCAAATCTATCGGAGAGAGTCACAAGCGTTCCCACGGGAGCCAAGGCTCGATCGATCTTCATTATCCGCCTCCGGACATTGTAGACGTGGTAGGTTTATTGACTTTTAAACAATGGAATGCTATAAGTCAACACGTTCGCGGGCATAGCTCAGTTGGTAGAGCACAAGCTTCCCAAGCTTGGGGTCGCGGGTTCGAGTCCCGTTGCCCGCTCCATTTTTACCTTTTCTCTTTCAGTTTCTCCGCCAATTTCAGAATCGTTGTGGCATACGGCTGGCTAATATTGTAATACTTTATGACACGAATGGCCTTCTTATGCGCCAAGGAGTTTTTCCATCCGTGTTTCTTGAGATAATTGGAAACAGAGGCAACGGCATCGGGCAGCATGTCCAGGTCAACCCGGCCGTCGCCATCCCAATCGATGCCATAGGCCTCAAAGCTCGAAGGGATGAACTGCGGCATCCCAAACGCCCCCGCCCAAGAGCCTTTTAGCTGCGTAAAATCGATCTTTTTCTGCTCGCTCAAACGAATCAGGCATAAAAGTTCCTTCATCCCCCACTTCCCTTTTCTATCGACCCTTTTCCTAAAACGGCGGGCTTGGACATCCTCCCCCGCCTTTGCGGCCTCCCTAACCACCCGTTTTTTAATCTTCTTATCCGAAAGGGCGGCAAGGGAAGCGTAAACCGAGAAAACCTGGTATTTCCCCCCATTTTCCCCAAAGGAAGACTCCACCATGAGAATGGAGGCTACCACCTCTTTCGGAACATCATAGGTTTTTTCAATCTCCGCAAAGACCTTCTTATGTTCCAAAAGGTATTTCTTTGCTTTCCGAATCGTCTCCTTCTTGAGGAACTGACGGTAGTCTGCCATGACCTCTTTATGGGTCACGTTTTTGAGGATGATCCCGATTTCAACCTTATCGAACGGTCCTTTGAAGCAAGCATCCAGAGTCTTTCGCGAGATCCCGCTTTTCAAAAGGGCGTCCTTGACCCTTTTTGGGACACGCAGAGTTTCAGCTTCCCCCTTTCCTGTTGTTAGGAAAAGAAAAAAAAGGCACCCCCATAGGGATAGGATAAAATACCTTCTCACAGTCGATCGCACACGGGAAGAATACTTCCCCCAAAAACTAAATCAGCCTCGTAAGTTTCTTTCGCAGATTCTTTACGACCGACGGCTATCATTGACCCATGGCAAAGTTTCAACCCATACATCATTTCCATTTCTATATTTATAGCATACCACCAATATCCGGTAAAGACGCGAGCATCATCCCTTATGAAATATATTCCCTCTCCGATAGCCAGATTTCCAATCTCCTTGACTTGTCGTTTTTTTTTATGCTAAATCCTTACTGAGAAATAGTAACTCTAATCGGGGAAAGGAGGTGGATTCTTCTTAGCTGTTGTCTATAAATTCCCAATCTAAATCAACCTTACGAAGGAGGATACATATGAAACGCGCAGCCATATTTACGCTTTTGTTTATCTTTGTTCTTTTTGGAGCTGTCGTGATGGCGCCAAATGCGCACGCAAAGAAAATCGTGGTTAAATTCGGGCATGTTGCCCCCCCATTTCACGGCCAGCACCAGGGATGTCTCGCGTTTGCCAAATACGTGGAGAAAAAAACCAACGGTAAAATCGACATCAAGGTCTTTCCCATGGGTCAGCTGGGGGGTGAGCGCTCCATGACCGAACAGGTTCAGTCTGGGACACTTCAGATGGCGGGCATCACCACGGCGGTCCTTTCCAACTTCGTGCCACAGGCGGCACTGATTGACCTGCCCTTTATCTTCCCGGATAGGAAAACCGCCTATAAGACCCTGGATGACAAGGAATTTCAGAAGAAATTTTTCTCCTACTTCCCCAAAAAGGGATTCATCGCCATCGGATGGACGGAAAACGAATTCCGCGACATGACCAATTCCAAAAGGCCCATTCACAAACCATCCGACCTCAAAGGGCTGAAAATCCGCGTGATGGAAAGCCCCGTTTATCTCGACACCTTCCGCCAACTGGGTGTGCAGCCGGTTCCCATGCCCTTCCCCGAAGTCTACAACGCTCTCCAGCAGGGGGTCATCGACGGACAGGACAACCCGCTCTTGACCTCCGTTCTTATGAAGTTTACGGAAGTTAACAAGTATGTCACGATAACCCATCACATCCTGACGGAATGCGTGATTATCCTCAATCCCGACTTCTGGAACACCCTGAGCGCCAGCGAAAAGAAGATCTTCAGGGAAGCGGCAGACATCTGCATCAAGACGAACCGGAAGGTGAACGCAGAACTTTACAAGAACAAGATCTGGAAGGTCGTGGAGAAGAAACATATCAAGGTCGTGAAACTCACCCCGGAAGAGAGAGAGGCCTTCAAGAAGGCCATGACCCCGGTATATGCCAAGTACAAAAAGATCGTGGGGCCCGACCTCTTCAATCTCTTCGTAAAAAAGATCGAGTATTACAAGACACATTAACCATTTAAAGAGATACGGCGGAGATGGATGTCTCCGCCGTATCTCTATCCTCTCACTACTGGCCAATGAAAAAAATCATCAAGTGGATGGAACATATTGAAGAATGGGTGTTAGCTTATACCCTCCTCATGATCGTGATTCTTTCCTTTATCCAGGTGGTGCTTCGATACGCCTTCCATTACAATTTCACCTGGTTTGAGGAGTTTGGCCGTTACGTTTGCATCTTTTTGACCTTCTTGGGAGCGAGCATCGCCGTCAAAACGGGGGCCCATTTCTCTATGGACGCCGTCGTCCAAGCCGTCCCGGGCAGGGCTGCTCACCTTATGAAGGCCCTCGTCAACTTCTGTTGCGGGCTTTTTTTTATTATCATTATCTATTACGGCATCCTTCACTGTATGAAACTACAACGCTTCGGCGTCAAAACGGCGGCCATGCGGATCCCCATGTACATTCCGTATCTCTCTATCCCCATCTTTTCCTTTACCATGGGACTCCGTTTCTTTGGGAAATCGTTTTTCCATCTGAAGGCCTTCGCCCATAACGATCCCTTTCAACCCTGAAGAGGAAAGCCATGGTCCCCACCATCATCATCTCCTTCGCCCTCATGCTCCTCCTCAGTTTTCCCATTTCCATCCTTCTTGGGATCGTCACCACGATCGCCATCCATTTTCACACCATTACCCCCTTGACCATCCTCCCCCAGCAGCTTTTCAACGCCTTGGACAATTTCATCCTCCTGGCGATTCCTTTCTTCATTCTCGCGGGTGGCATCATGACAGAAGGGGAGATAGCCCAGCGACTCATCGACGTAATGAATGTTTTCGTGGGGCGCTTCAGCGGTGGTCTCGCCCTTGCCACGGTGGTTGCCTGCATGTTCTTCGCCGCCCTCTCCGGCAGTAGCCCCGCCACGGTGGTCGCCATTGGCACCATCATGATCCCAGCCCTGAAAAAATATGGCTACGACGAGGAGTTCGCCACGGGCCTTGTCACGTCGGCGGGGTCCCTGGGGATCGTCATTCCTCCCAGCATCCCCATGATCCTCTACTGCCTCGTGATGAACGTCTCCGTCGCGAAACTTTTCATGGCAGGCATTGGTCCTGGGATTCTCATCGGGGCGGTTTTCGCGGGCTACACTATTTTTAAAGCCAAGCGGCACGGGTGGAGCAGCCATAAAAAATACACCCTCCCGGAAACCTTGGCGGTCCTCCGAAAGGGTGTGTGGGGCCTCATGCTCCCCATCATCGTTTTGGGCGGCATCTACACCGGTATCTTCACCCCCACGGAGGCGGCGGCCGTTTCCGTCGTTTACGCCCTCTTCGTGGAATTCTTCATCTACAAGGAGCTGACGCTGAAAAAGCTTACAAAAATCCTGAGGGATTCCGCTGTCCTTTCCGGCGCTCTCCTCTTCATCCTCTCGTGCGCCATGACCTTCGTCTGGTTGCTGACCTCCGAGCAGATCCCTCAGCAGGTAGCGGATGCCGTCATTCACTACGTCCACAACTGGTGGACCTTTCTCATCGCCGTCAACATCCTCTTCCTCATCATGGGCACCTTCATGGACGATGTCTCCGCCATGCTCATTTTGTCCCCCATCTTCCTCGAAACCCTTCACAGATTTCACATCGATCTCATTCATTACGGCGTGGTCATGGTGCTGGTGATCGAGTTCGGCTTCCTCACCCCGCCGTTCGGGTTGAATCTCTTCGTCTCCATGGGTATCACCAAATGGCCTCTCACTCGTGTCGCCCGGTCGGTAGCCCCATTTATTCTTCTTCTCCTACTCTGTGTCGCGCTCGTCACGTTCATCCCGCAGATTTCTACCTTTCTCCCGAATTTCTTCTACGATTAAGATACAGAGCTGTTTGGGAATTAGGCGGATTCAGAAATGAGGGGGGATTCCTTGAGAAAAGGAATCAACTTTTCTAAGAGTTCCATCTGTTTATCCTCCATCTCTTTTGCTCTTTCCTCGGAAACCCCTTCATGGTCGTAGCCCGAGAGATGAAGGACACCGTGAATCAGGTAAAGTAAAAGCATCTCTTCCGTGGTGTAACCCAGCTCACGCCCCTCCCTCTCAGCCTCATCCACCGAAAGGATGACGTCTCCCAGGTAGGAGTTATCACCTTCGATGGTTTCCCCCTCATTCATGGGAAAAGAGATGACATTGGTGGGCCGGTCACGTCCCAGGTATTCACGGTTGTATCTTTGGATTTCAGAATTATCCGTAACCACAACGGAGACAGAAGCCCCGCCTCGGCCGAGAGAATCCAAAACCTCTTCCCCCAACCAGGCGACGTTTTCGGTGTTAATCTTTAAGCGACTTTGCCTATCTTCTGCCCATATGTCGGCCATTTTTCACCCTTTTCCTTCTTTACCTCTTTCCCCTCCATGGAGGGATAATCGATCCGGTGATGAAAAATCGCCATCAGGACAATTCGGAACCTGTCGGCAATTTGATGGAGGTTCTTCAGGGTCAGTTCACACTCATCCAACTGACCATCGAGAAAGATACGGTTGATGGTCTCCTGAACAATCGTCGTGATCCTGGCGGGTGTCGGGGCGTCCAATGACTTCGCCGTCGCCTCCACGGCATCCGCCAACATGATAAGCCCCGCCTCACGGGTCTGGGGTTTGGGGCCGGGATAACGGAAGATCTTTTCGTCAATCTCTTCGGCATTACCACCGGCCGCCTCCACCGCCTTGTTGTAAAAATAGCGGATCAAACTCGTCCCATGATGCTGTTGAATAATGTCGATGATCTCGCTCCCAAGACGATAAGCCTTGGCAAGCTCCACCCCCTCCTTGACGTGGGAAATCAGGATCAAGCTGCTCATGCTGGGAGAGAGCTTGTCATGCTTGTTGTCTCCCCCCTGTTGATTCTCAATAAAATAGAGGGGCTTCTTTATCTTGCCGATATCGTGATAGTAGGCCCCTACCCGAACCAGTATAGGGTGGGCCCCGATATCCCGTGCCGCCGCCTCCGCGAGGCTCGCTACCATGATACTGTGATGGTAGGTGCCAGGCGCCTTCAAAATCATCTCCTTCAAGAGCGGATGATCCAGGTTGGCAAGCTCAAGGAGCTTGATATCGGTCGTGTACCCGAACAGGGTCTCAAGAAGAGGGGTAAATCCCAGAACCAGCACCCCCGAGATAAATCCTCCAACGATGGAGAACAGGATCCCCCATCCCGTCGTGTAAGAAATAAACGACCCCTGAATCATCCTGTCGGCAGCAATAAGGACGCCTCCAAGGGCTCCCGTCGCGATACCCGCCCACAGGACCTTCGACCGCTTCTCGCATCGGGAAACAAGCTCTGCTCCGAGGATATTCATCAGAAAAACGATCATGCCGAACGAGGCCGAAGAATCAATGACAACGGCAAAAAACATACTCAAAACAACGGAAAAGACCAGGGCGATTTCCGAATTCAAGGCGATCCGGACAAACATCCCCGCTGCCGCCACCGGGAAAAGGAAGAGAAGAACCCGTGCCTCTAAGACTGGAAAGACAGCCTTGATAGCATAGGAGATATAGTAATAAAACTTGAGCGCGAGGGGAAAGGCAACAAGCAGGATCCCCAAAAACAGAAGATCCCGGGTCTGGAATTTGATCTTCCGAATATTTTTCAAGGAGAAATCGTATGGAATGTAGATCGTCAAGAAGGTTATGAGGAAGAAGCCAACAAACATCACGACCTTCCACAGTCCCGATGTCCTATTTTCCATGGCATAGAGCTTTTCTATCTGCTCCTGCGTGATACGCTCCCCCTTCCGGACAATCACGTCCCCCTTACGAATCTCTTTAACCACGGGACCGACTTCTTCCATGGCTTTTTGAATACGCTCTTGTGTCGCCACCTTGTCATAAATGACATTGGGTCGAATGATCTGCTGGGCCATGGATAGGATCAAAAATTTCTTCTGGGGAGGGAGCCCCTTCAAAACTTCCTTGGAACGACTTAGAAACACCCCCCTCATATCCTCCAGGTCAAAAATCATGTCGGGATCGTGAATCACTGTCTCTTTCCCCGTGGCCATATTATGAAAAATCAATCCCTCAAAATCTCCCTGGGGAAGATCGTCCCGTGAGCGAATCACCCAGTGGTTCTTGTAAATCCGGATGAGTTGTATCAACTTCCTTTCGATAAGGGGACTGAAACGCTCCTGTTTCAACAGGGCATATTCACTGTCGCTGAGGTGAATCCCCAACATCTTTTCAAAGGTCAGGCGGCGTTTTTGTTCCTCCTGGAGCAAAAGATTCAAGCGCTTCTGCTGGGTCATCTTCTCTGAATCCAGCGTCTCCTTCCGGGCCTCCCCCGCCCCCGACGGCACCTCGCTACTCAAGGCCAGAACATCCTCAAAATAATCACGCATATAGGCAAAGGCCTTGTGGATCTTCCGCTCCATCTCCTCAACGAGCGTGGGATCGTAATTAAAAACGGGATAAATCTTCTTCAAAGCCTCGGCCTTCTGGAAAGCCGTAGCCCGCGTGTCTTCGACCCTGATATCCCTCGAAGCCAGGATATCCCGCTCGGCAAGGGACCCGACCTTCAAGGTTTCCACGGAGGGAAACGGAGAAAAAAAGAGGACAAAGGAAAGGAAAACAACACTGGCAAGCAAGAGGCACGTAAGCTGAACCTTTCGGTTGCTAATGATCCCCACCAAGGTGGACGACAGGGTCTTAAGGTCTTCTTTGGCATAGGCTTTGGCCTCTTTCGCGTAGGACCTCGCCCCCCTTCCGTTTTTCGTCTTACTCATTCCCTCTCACCCCCTTTTGCTGAAGGGGTTTCACGGCTCGCCCGCTGGGCCTCCATTCGCTCATAGGCCTTGATAATCTGCTGGACGAGATGATGCCTCACCACATCTCTTTCCGTAAAATAGACAAAAGCGATTCCTGGTATTCCCTTGAGGATATCCTGCACCTGAACGAGACCGCTCTTTTTCCCGCTGTCCAGGTCGATCTGCGTGATATCCCCCGTGATGACAGCTTTCGAGCCGAATCCCAAACGTGTGAGAAACATCTTCATCTGCTCCGGCACGGTGTTTTGGGCCTCATCCAGGATCACGAAGGCATTGTTCAGGGTTCGCCCCCGCATGAACGCCAGCGGCGCGATTTCTATAATTCCCCGATCCACGAGTCGGGCTGCCTTTTCAAAGTGCATCATGTCATGGAGGGCATCATACAAGGGGCGCAGATACGGGTTAACCTTCTCTATCAGATCACCCGGCAAAAACCCCAGCTTCTCCCCCGCCTCCACGGCGGGGCGTGCCAGAATAATCCGCTCCACCTGGTGTTTCATCAGGGCCGACACGGCCATGGCCATGGCCAGATAGGTCTTTCCCGTCCCCGCGGGTCCGATGGCGATGACGATATCATTCGACCGGATGGCATCGATATACTGTTTCTGCCGAATGCTCTTGGGTGAAATGACTTTACGTTTCCCCGAAATATAAACCGTGTCAAGGAAAACCTCTTCCAAGGAAACCTTATGATTTTCGGAAAGCAGCCGGATCGCGTAATCGATATCCGTGGGATAGAGAGGGTAGCCTTTCTCCACGAGCCCCCCCAGTTGTTCCAGGAGACGAACCGCCAGCTCCACATCCAGTTTTTCACCCTGAATATTGATTTCGTTTCCGCGCTGGCTCAACTGGAGGCCAAGGGTATCCGCGATAATCTTCAGGTGTTCGTTATTGATTCCGATCACCTGACGCAGGATGGAAAGGTCTCCGAAAACGACTTTCTGCGTGGTTATTTGTGCCATCAGGCCCCCATAAGGTGTAAAACCACGCTACGTTTCCGTGGCTTATTGTCAAAATCGAGGAGGACAATCTGCTGCCATGTCCCCAGGATCATATCCCCGTCCCAAACCGGAATCGACAGGGAGGGCTTCAAAAAAGCCGCGCGCACGTGGGAGTATCCGTTTCCATCTCCCCATCTCAGGTTGTGCTTGTAGGGGATATCGGAGGGAATCAGGCGATCGATGGCATGAACAAGGTCCTCAACCACGCCTGTCTCATACTCGATGGTCGTCACGGCCGCCGTAGACCCGGGTACAAAGACAATCAACTGGCCTTCTGAGATGCCGGAAGCCCTCACGAATTCCCTGACATCCGATGTCAGGTCAAAGACATCCGTCTTCGAGGAGCTTTGAAACGTCAGAACCTTCTTCTTCATCAGCATCTTACTCACCCTCACCCAAGGCACGAAGTTCAGCGACCACCTCGGGAAGGATCTCTCCGGCAGGCCCTTTAATAATGTAGTCCGAAACAGCGTGGGTCAAAGGGGTCTCCTCCAAGTTGATCTCCACCACCATCGCCCCACGTTCCTTGGCGGTGTAGGGGATACTCGAGGCGGGATAAA